>CAVJBM010000019.1:0-2978 GCA_963647775.1 Anaerovibrio sp. | reverse complement strand
TGGGCACCTTCCGGGCCCTGTCCTTTGAGGAACTGTTCCAGGGGACCGCCGCCCTCCCCTGGGAGGACTTTATCCCCCGGGACGGCCAGTTCCCCGTAAAGGGCCACACCATCAACTCCCAGCTGCACTCGGTGCCCGCCTGCCAGTCCATCCTGAAAAAGGCCGTGGCCGGCCGGCTGGGCCGGGCCTACGGGCTGGAGTTGCTGCCTGAGAGCGGGGCCCTCTACCAGATCCAGTTCTCCATTCTGAAGGATCAGGTCACGCTGATGCTGGACACCTCCGGCGAGAGCCTCTACAAGCGGGGCTACCGGGCCCAGGGGGTGCTGGCCCCCCTGCGGGAGACCCTGGCCGCCGCCCTGGTGTCCCTCTCCCGCTACCGGGGGAAGGACCCCTTCTGCGACCCCTTCTGCGGCAGCGGCACCATCCCCATCGAGGCCGCCCTCATCGCCAGGAACCGGGCCCCGGGCCTGAACCGCAGCTTTGCCGCCCAGAAGTGGACCTGGCTGCCCTCCGGCCTGTGGCTGGACGCGGCGGACGAGGCCATGGACAAGGAGTACCACGGCGTATACGACATCTGGGGCGGCGACATCGACCCCTCCGCCGTGGACCTGGCCCGGCACAACGCCGCCCTGGCCGAGGTGGACGACACGATCCGCTTTGAGGTGGCGGACGCCGCCCGCTTCCGCCGGGACGAGCCCCGGGGCCGGGTGGTGACCAACCCGCCCTACGGCGAGCGCCTGCTGGAAAAGGCGGAGGCGGAGGAGCTCTACCGCGCCTTCGGCAAAGCCGCCCGGGCCCTGCCCCCAGGGTGGGAGGTGGACGTGCTCTCCTCCCACACGGAGTTCGAGCGGGCCTTCGGCCGCCCGGCGGACAAAAAGCGCAAGCTGTACAACGGTATGCTCAAGTGCGATCTGTTTTTCTACGGCGTGAAATAAAGACGGGAAAAGAGTGTTGATATGAGGCACCTGTTCATCATCAATCCCAACGCGGGCAAGCGCAAGGCCACAGAGCGGCTGGAGGGGCAGATCCGCGCCCTGACCGAGCCGTGGGAGATCGTCTATACCACCCAGCCGGGGGACGCCCGGCGCTGTGCCCGGGCCGCCGCCGAGAGCGGGGAGGCCGTGCGCATCTACGCCTGCGGCGGGGACGGAACTCTGAACGAGGTGGTCAACGGCGCGGCGGGCTTTGACAACGCCGCCGTCACCAACGTCCCCCTGGGCACCGGCAACGACTGGCTGAAGGTCTTTGGCCCGGAGAACCGGGAGCGCTTTCTGGACGTGGCCGCCCTGGCCGGCGGCCCCCAGGCGGCCATGGACCTGATGGACTGCAACGGCCTGCTGGGCATCGGCATCACCTGCGCCGGGGTGGACGCCCGCATCGCCGCCGACGTGGACAAGTACAAGCGCCTGCCCCTGCTGAAGGGGAAGGGGGCCTACGTGCTCTCCCTGGTGGTGAACGTGCTGTTCAAGGGCATCACCCGCCCGTCGGTCATCGACATGGGGGACTTCCACTACGAGGGGGACACCGCCATCATCTGCGTGTGCAGCGGCCGGTACTACGGCGGCGGCTTCATGCCCGTGGGGGACAACATGCCGGACGACGGCGTGCTGGAGACCCTGGTGGTGCCCAAGGTCAGCCGCACCACCTTCTTCCGGCTGGTGGGGGACTACGCCAAGGGCCTCTACCGGAAGCACCCGGAGCTCATCTGGGCCCACAGCGGCCAGCAGGTGGACTTCCGCTCCGGGGACGAGCGGGAGCTGGTGGCCGTGGTGGACGGGGAGGTGCTGCGCAGCCGGGAGTTCACCATCCGCCTGTCGGACAAGCGGCTGAACTTCTTCTACCCGGAGGGGCTCTCCTACGCCGGCACGAAGACGGACGAAATTAGCACTCCGGCGGGCACGCTGTGAACAAAATTTGAATTTTTGAAGATCAGCCCTTATTTTTTCAAAATAGGGGTTGATTTTTTTGCCTGTCTGGGGTATTATCATACTTGAAGTTAGCACTCGGCCATTTTGAGTGCTAAACCCGAATTTGCAAATCAAAAATATTGATATAGGAGGAACCTGTTATGACTCTGAAACCCCTTTCTGACCGTGTGATCCTCAAGGCGGTGGAGCCGGAGGAGACCACCAAGGGCGGCCTGATCCTGACTTCCGCTTCCAAGGAGAAGCCCGAGATGGCTGAGGTCGTGGCCGTCGGCCCCGGCGGCGTCGTGGACGGCAAGGAGGTCGTGATGACCGTGAAGCCCGGCGACAAGGTGCTCACCAGCAAGTATTCCGGCACGGAAGTCAAGGTGGATGGTGAAGAATACACCATCGTCCGTCAGAACGACATCCTGGCCATCGTGGAGTAAAACGAAGCGCCCGAGCCGTCGTGAACAGACAGGCGAGGCGTGATCACAAAGGCAAAGTAAAAGATCGGAACTCATCTCATCTATTTGGAGGTAATTTGATTATGTCTAAGCTCATTTGCTACGGCGAGGAAGCCCGCCACGCGCTGGAGCGCGGCGTCAACCAGCTGGCCGACACCGTGAAGATCACCATGGGCCCCAAGGGCCGCAACGTGGTGCTGGATAAGAAGTACGGCGCCCCCCTCATCACCAACGACGGCGTCACCATCGCCAAGGAGATCGAGCTGCCCGACCCCTTTGAGAACATGGGCGCTCAGCTGGTGAAGGAAGTCTCCACCAAGACCAACGACGTGGCCGGCGACGGCACCACCACCGCCACCCTGCTGGCTCAGGCCATCATCCGCGAGGGCCTGAAGAACCTGGCCGCCGGCGCCAACCCCATGGTCATGAAGAAGGGCATCGCCAAGGCCACTTCCGCCGCCATCGAGGAGATCAAGAAGAACTCCAAGCCTGTGTCCGGCACCTCTGACATCGCCCGCGTGGGCGCCATCTCCTCCGGCGACGACGCCATCGGCAACCTGATCGCCGAGGCCATGGAGAAGGTCAGCCACGACGGCGTCATCACCGT
>CAVJBM010000018.1:0-5802 GCA_963647775.1 Anaerovibrio sp. | reverse complement strand
GAGGCCACCGACCCCTGGGGCATCAAGGTCAACCGCGTGGAGCTGAAGAACATCATGCCCCCCCGGGACATTCAGGAGTCCATGGAGAAGCAGATGCGGGCCGAGCGCGAGCGCCGGGAGGCCATCCTCCAGGCCGAGGGCACCAAGCAGTCCCAGATCCTGGTGGCCGAGGGCGAGAAGCAGTCCGCCATCCTCCGGGCCGATGCCGAGAAGCAGGCGGCCATCCTCCGGGCGGAGGGCGAGAAGGAGGCCCGCATCATGGCCGCCGAGGCCGAGGCTGCCGCCATTCTCAAGGTACAGCAGGCCACGGCCGACGCCATCAAGCTGATCAACGAGGCCGACCCCGGCGAGGGCGTGCTGAAGATCAAGGCGCTGGAGGCCTTTGAGAAGGCCGCCGACGGCCGGGCCACCAAGCTGATCATCCCCAGCGAGATCCAGGGGCTGGCCGGCCTGTGCGCCAGCGCCAAGGGCGTGTTCGACGCGGTGGAGCCCAACAAGGCCCCCGCCAAGCCCGAGGGCAAGTAAAAACAGCTGAAAAGGCCCGCCCGGCATACGCCGGGCGGGCCTTTTGCTTTATAATACGTTACCGCTGGGCGCGGCCCAGCTCCAGGCCCTTCTCAAAGGCCTGCTTGTTCAGGGGCAGCAGCTTGGGCTTGGAGGCCAGCTTGTGCTCGATGGTCTCCCACACCTTCTCGGGGGGAATGACCTCGGTATAGCCCACATAGACGCCCAGCATGATCACGTTGAGCACCTTGGCGTTGCCCATCTCCAGCGCCAGCTCGGTGACGGGGGCCTTCACCAGGGACACGTCGGTGCGGTCCACCTGGTGCTCATCCACGATGGAGCTGTTGATGAACAGGTGGCCGCCCGCCTTCAGCTTGGGCAGGAACTTGGCCAGGGAGGGGCCGTTCATGACGATGAGGTCGTCCATCACGTCGCCCACGGGGGTGCCCACCTCGTCGTCGGAGATGACCACGAAGCAGTTGGCGGTGCCGCCCCGCTGCTCCGCGCCGTAGGAGGGGAAGAAGGTCACGTTCTGGTCGGTGGAATTGCAGGTGGCGTCCGCCAGGAACTTGCCCAGCGTCATGACGCCCTGGCCGCCGAAGCCGGCCACGCACAGATTAGTTTCCATGTCCATCCTCCTCTCAGCGGTCGCGGACGACGCCCAGCGGGAACTCGGGCAGCATCTTCTCTTCGATATAGTCCAGGGCGGCCAGGGGCTCCAGCCCCCAGTTGGTGGGACAGCTGGTGACGATCTCCACCATGGAGAAGCCCTTGCCCTCCAGCTGGTTCTGGAAGGCCTTCTTGATGGCGGCCTTGGTCTTGTTCACATTGGCGGGGTTGTTGCAGCTGGTGCGCACCAGATAGGCCGGGGCAGTCAGCTGGTTCAGGATCTCGCACATGTGCATGGGGTAGCCGTGCTCCTTAGGGTCGCGGCCCTTGGGGGCGGTGGAGGCCTTCATGCCCACCAGGGTGGTGGGGGCCATCTGGCCGCCGGTCATGCCGTAGATGCCGTTGTTCACAAAGATCACGGTGATGTTCTCCCCGCGGTTGGCGGCGGACATGGTCTCCGCCAGGCCGATGGAGGCCAGGTCGCCGTCCCCCTGGTAGGTGAACACCAGGGTGTCGGGGTTGGCCCGCTTCATGCCGGTGGCCACGGCGCAGGCGCGGCCATGGGGGGCGGTGGTGTTGTCATAGGCAATGTAGTCCATGTGCAGGCCGCAGCAGCCGATGCCCAGCACGCAGGCCGCCTTGTCCACCACGTTCAGCTCCTCCAACGCCTCGCCGATGAGCTTGATGACGGTGGAGTGCATACAGCCGGGGCAGAAGCCGGACACCTTGTCCTCCTGAATGGTCTTGGTCCTCGTATAGATCTTTTCCATTTCTCAGCCCTCCACGATCTTCCGGGCAGCGGCCATGACGGCCTCCCGGCTCATCAGGTTGCCGCCGGAGCAGAGACAGGTCTCCACCGGGCAGCGGTCCTTCACGCCCACCTTCACGTCCTCCACGAACTGGGCGGGGATGGACATCTCCACATCCAGCACGGCCTTGCAGCGGCTGTAGTCGATCTGGTCATAGGCGCTGTAGGGGAAGGGGCTCACGGTGACGGCCCGGATGAGGCCGGCCTTGATGCCCTGGGCCCGCAGCAGCTTCACCGCGGAGCGGCAGATGCGCCCGGAGATGCCGTAGGAGGTGAGCACCACCTCGGCGTCCTCCAGCAGGTAGGTCTCCGCCCGGGCCTGGGACTCCCAGGTCTGATACAGGGCGGCGGCCTCCTCGTTGGCCCGCTGCATGTCCTCCGTGCGCCAGTGGCCGGGCTCGATCCAGGAGCGGTGGGCGTAGTCCAGCTCATGGCCCACGCAGGCCCAGCTCTGCTTGGCGGCCTTCATGGCGGCCACCTCTTCGTCGGACTTCATCTCCGGCAGGGTGACGGGCTCCATCATGGTGGCGATGACGCCGTCGGCCAGAATAAGCACGGGGTTGCGGTCCCGGTCGGCCAGGTCGAAGGCCTCATAGGTCAGGTCCACGGCCTCCTGCACGGAGCCGGGGGCCAGCACCATCATGCGGAAGCCGCCGTTGCCGCTGGCCTTGGTGGCCTGGAAATAGTCCATCTGGGCGGGCTGGATGGAGCCCACCCCCGGGCCGCCCCGGGCGAAGTTGGCGTACACCATGGGGATGCGGGCGGAGGCGCAGTAGCTGACGCCCTCGCTCTTCAGGGCGATGCCGGGGCTGGAGGAGGAGGTCATGGAGCGCACGCCGGTGGAGGCCGCGCCGTAGACCATGTTGATGGAGGCCACCTCGCTCTCGCCCTGGATGAACACGCCGCCCACCTCGGGCATACGGCGGGCGAAGTACTCGGGCACCTCGTTCTGCGGGGTGATGGGGTAGCCGGCGAAGAACCGGCAGCCGGCCCGGACGGCAGCCTCGGCCACGGCCTCGCTGCCCTTCATAAATACCTTTGCCATATTCTCTCCGACCTCCTTACTTGTAGACGTCGATGGCCCCGTCGGGACACATCCGGGCGCAGATCGCGCAGCCGATGCACTCCTCCGGGTGGGCGGGCTCCACATACTCGTAGCCCTTGGAATTCACTTTGGTCCCGATGGCCAGGACCTTCTTGGGACAGAACTTGACGCAGTAGCCGCAGCTTTTGCACCGTTCCGCCACGATCTCTACCTTTGGCATGGTCACGTCTCCTTTTCTTCCTTATCTTCTGCCGCGGCGCGCCGCGGGGTCCGACTTGCTTACGGGAGGCCGTCCTCCCAGGGATAGGTCAGGTACAGCTTCAGGGGGAACACCGGGGTGACGGCCCGCTCCGCCGCGGCGGCGGCCAGATCCTCCCGCACGCAGAGCACCTCCACCGGCTTGTAGGGCCCCACCAGCTCCAGCAGAGTCTCCTCCCCGGCCAGCACGTCCGCCAGTTCGGTCTCCTGCCCCAGGTTGGGGTTGCCCACCATGTGCAGCCCCTCCACCCGCAGGTGGGACACGCCCAGGGTCTCCCCCAGCACCTTGTCGATGTGCTCCAGGGTCATGGACCAGGGGCGGTAGGGGTTCACCACGTAGCAGAGCACTGTCTCGGCCCGGTTGAGCAGGGGCGCGTAGCCCCCCACGGCCCGGGCGCCGATGTGGTCGCCCCCCACGTCCAGTATCGTGTACACCGACCGGTCCCGCAGCAGGCGGCTCACGCCGCCGGTGAGGGTGGGGGCGTCCATGAACTGCTCCTCGAAGTGGACGGTCACGCCGCCCTCCTCCAGCACTCTGGCCGCGTCCCGGCTGCGGAACAGGGGCTTGGTCATGTCCAGGTCGAAGAAGTGGACGGGCCGCTCCCCCTCCGCCGCCAGCCGGAGGGCCAGGTTGACGGCGATCTCGCTCTTGCCGCAGCCCGCCTCACCCAGAAAGACAAAGCTGTGCTGCTCCGGCCCGCGCCGGTCAAAGATGGTCTCCGTCATGTCAGCCCTCCCTCCTTATCGTACATCTTGCAACATTTATACTGTAACACATCCATCCCGGAAATACAATTCGAATCTGTGTTGCTGTTATGCGTATCCTGCATCGCTTCCCGGTCCGTAGTCCACCCGCACCAGGGTCAGCCCCTGGGCCGGGGCGGTGAAGCCCGCGGCGGCCCGGTCCCCGGCGGCCAGGATGGCGCTCATGTCCTCCGGGGCCCGCTTCCCCTGCCCCACCTCGATCAGTGTGCCCGTTAAAATGCGTACCATGTGGTGGAGAAAGCCGTCTCCCCGGAAAATGAGGGTCAGGTCGGGGCCGTGCCGGTCCAGCCGGATGGCGGCGACGGTGCGGACGGTGGACTTTTTATAGCGCTTATTGGCGCAGAAGGAGCGGAAATCGTGCCGCCCCGTCAGATACGCCGCCGCCCGCTCCATGGCCGCCGTGTCCAGGTCCCCCGGCAGATGGTACTGATACCTCCGGCGGAACACGTCGGGCACGGGGCCCAGCCGCAGCTCATAGCGGTACTCCTTGCCCACGGCGTTCAGCCGGGCATGAAAGCGGTCCTCCGCCCGCTCCGCGGCAATGACGGCGATGTCCTCCGGCAGGTAGCGGGCGCAGTAGGCCAGCACCTCCGCCGGGTCCCGGTCCCCCGGCAGGCGGACGCTGGCCGCCTGCCCCAGGGCGTGGACCCCCGCGTCCGTGCGGCCCGCGCCGTGGACCTCCACCGGCTCCCCCGCCAGGCGGGAGAGGACCCCCTCCAGCTTGCCCTGGATGGTGTCGCCGGTGTCCCCCAGCCGCTGCCAGCCGTTGTAGCGGGTGCCGTCGTATTGGATGATGAGCTTGTAATTCATGGCCGTTCCCTCTTTGTAAAAAGCCCCGCCGCAGAGGTCTGCGGCGGGGCCGTTTGGACAATGGATGCGCTCAGCGCTTCTTGGTCGCCACCTCGCCGGCCAGCAGGTCTGCAAAGCCCTCCAGGCTCATGGCGCCCAGATCCTCGCCGCCGCGGGTGCGGACGGAGACGGTCCTGTTCTCCACGTCCCGGTCGCCCACCACCAGCATGTAGGGGATCTTCTCCAGGGTGGCCTCGCGGATCTTCTTGCCGATCTTCTCGTTGCGGCCGTCCACCTCCACGCGGAAGCCCCTGGCGTCCAGGGCGGCGGACAGCTCGGCGGCGTAGTCGCCCGCCCGGTCGGTGATGGGCAGGATCTTCACCTGCACGGGGGCCAGCCAGGTGGGGAAGGCCCCGGCGAAGTGCTCGGTAATGACGCCGATGAACCGCTCGATGGAGCCCAGCACCACCCGGTGGATCATGACGGGGCGGTGCTTCTGGCCGTCCTCGCCGGTGTACTCCAGCTCGAACCGCTCAGGCAGCTGCATGTCCAGCTGGATGGTGCCGCACTGCCAGGTGCGGCCCAGGGAGTCCGCCAGATGGAAGTCCAGCTTGGGGCCGTAGAAGGCGCCGTCGCCGGCGTTGACGATATAGTCCTTGCCCAGCTCGCCGATGGCCTCGGCCAGAGTCTCCTCGGCAAACTTCCAGTCCTTCTCGTCGCCGATGTGGTCATCGGGCATGGTGGACAGCTCGATCTGATAGCTGAGGCCAAAGACGGAGTACACCTCGTCAAACAGGCGGACCACATTCTTGATCTCATCCTTCATCTGGTCCCAGGTCATGAAGATATGGGCGTCGTCCTGAGTGAAGCAGCGGACACGGAACAGGCCGTGGAGCGCGCCGGACAGCTCGTGCCGGTGGACCAGGCCCAGCTCGCCCACCCGCAGGGGCAGGTCACGGTAGGAGTGGGGCTCGCTGGCGTAGACCAGCATACCGCCGGGGCAGTTCATGGGCTTGATGGCGTA
>CAVJBM010000017.1:0-9774 GCA_963647775.1 Anaerovibrio sp. | reverse complement strand
CCGCGCTGTTCGCAGCGGCTTGGACGCTTGATCACGCCTCGCCTGCTCGCGACGCGCGGTTTCACTCCGATTCGGAACACAAAACATTCGGGCTGCGCCCTCCTTGGTTTGTATTCCTCACTTCGCTCCATCCGCGCTGCTCGCAACGGCTCGGACGCTTGTCACGCTGCGGATTTGGCACATGGCCGGGTCGTTTTCGCTCCGACTCAGGCAAGATCGCATCTGCTGCGCAGATTTTGATCTCGCCTTCGCTTCGTTCCAAACTCCCCTATGTGCTTATCCTCGCGCTTCGGATCACGCCTCGCCTGCTCGCGACGCGCGGCTTCCCTTCGTCTCCGGGCAGATCCATCCGGGGCCTGCGGCCCCCTCCTTGGGTTCTGCCCGTCGCTCCGGTCCATCCGCGCTGCTCGCAACGGCTCGGACGCTTCACTGTCCCATTCAAAGCGGCTCTGACAGTATATCAATAGAAAAGAGGAAAGTCAAGCGTTTTGCCTTGACTTCCAAAAATATTTTCCCGCCCGGCGGCGGGGGCGCGCCGCCCCTCGCTTGACAGGGCGGAGAACGGCCTTTATAATAAACAAATACATACCAAACATCCCGGAGGCATGCTTACGTGAGAGATCAGAAACGGGCCGGCACCCTGCTGGCCTACGTCCAGTGGGTGGTCAACGTGCTGGTGGGCGTGGTGTACACCCCCATCATGCTGCGCTGCCTGGGCCCCAGCGAATACGGCGTCTACTCGGTGGCCACGGCGGTCATCTCCTTCCTGGCCATGCTGGACCTGGGCTTCGGCCAGACCCTGGTGCGCTTCAACGTCAACTACCGCGCCCGGGGCGAGGAGGAGCGGGCCGAGCGGTGCAGCGGCGCTTTCTTCCTGATGTATTTGGTGCTGGGCCTGGTGGCGCTGGTGATCTGCACGGTGCTGTCCAATCACTTCCTGCCTACCCTGTTCGGCAAGAAATTCACCGCGGAGGAGCTGGACATCCTCCGCCGGGTGCTGTCCATCCTCATCATCAACCTGGCGGCCTCCTTCCCGCTGAGCGTGTTCTCCTCCCTCATCACCGCCCACGAGCGGTTCGCCTTCGGCAAGCTGGTGGCCATCCTCAACACCGTGTTCACCTACGGCGGCATCCTCATCGTGCTCATGCGGGGGTACCGGTCTGTGGCCATGGCCGCGGTGACCACCGTGGTGTCCATCGCGCTGAAGCTGTTCATGGCGTGGTACTGCCTGTGCCGGATGAAGGTGCGCATCCGCTTCGCCCGGCCGGAGCGGGACATGCTGCGCGCCATCTTCGCCTTCTCCTTCTTCGTGTTCCTGAATATCCTCATCGACCAGCTGTACGCCAGCACGGACAAGTTCGTGCTGGGTGCGGTGTGCGGCTCCGCGGCGGTGACGGTGTATACCGTGGGCGTGCAGTTCAACGGCTACTTCCAGCAGCTGTCCACGGCGGTCAGCGGCGTGTTCATGCCCCAGGTGACCCGGATGTACGCCGAGGGGGCCGGCGGGGCGGAGTTCTCCCCCCTGTTCATCCGCATCGGCCGGCTGCAGTTCGTGCTGCTGTCCTTCGTGCTGGCGGGCTTCGCCGCCTTCGGCCGGCAGTTCATCGCCCTGCTCTCCGCCGGGGAGCTGGACAGCCGCGGCGTCACCCGGGCCTTTGTCATCGCCCTCATCATCATGGTGCCCGGGGTGATCCCCCTGTCCCAGAACATCGGCATCTCCATCCTCCAGGCCATGAACCGGCACCGGTTCCGCTCCCTGGCCTATCTGGTGCTGGCGGTGCTGAACGTGATCGTCTCCATCCCGCTGGCCATGCGGTGGGAGGGGGTGGGCGCCGCCGTCGGCACCACCCTGGCCGCCTTCGCCGGGCAGTACGCCATGATGAACTGGTTCTACTGGAAGAGGATCGGGCTGGACATCCCCGGCTACTGGCGCACGGTGGGCAGCGTGACCCTGCGCACCCTGCCCATGGCCCTGCCGGCCATCGCCATCAATCTGCTGCTGCCCGGGGGCGGGTGGCTGCGGCTGATCCTCCGGTGCGTGATCTTTACCGTGATCTATCTGCCCTATGGGTGGTTCGCCATTTTTGACAGCTATGAAAAGGGCCTGGTGCGGGCGGTGCTCCGCCGGCTGGGCCTGAAGCGCTGAGGAGGTGCGTCCATGAATAAGGAGACCGTCCGCGGCGGGCTCACCGCCCTGGCGGGGCTGCTCCCCCTGAAGCGCCGGGTGCTGCTGGAGAGCAACCCGGACCTGGCCTGCAACGCCTGGCCGGTGTTTCAGGAGCTGCTGGCCGACCCGGCCTTTGCCGACGTGGAGCTGGTGTGGCTGGTGGGGGACAGCTCCCTCTGGCGGGAGAGCTTTCCGCAGCCCAACGTCCGCTTTGTGGACTTCGACCCCAACGACCGCGGCTCGAAGCTGCGGGCCGTCCGGCTGGCCCTCACGTCCCGGTGCGTGGTGTTCTGCAACAAGGTCCTGTGGCCCCCCCGGCGGGGGCAGCTGTCCCTGTTTCTGGGCCATGGCACCCCCATCAAGCAGTGCCGGGGCATCTACGATCCCGGCCGGTTCTGCAACCGCTGGGTCTACCCGGCGGAGGCGGTGAAGTCCACCCTGGAGGCGGAGCTGGGCCTGGACCCCGCCCAGGGCCTGCCCCTGGGCTACCCCAGGAACGACGCCCTCACCCGCCCCTGCGGCGCTCTGGACAAGGTCGTTGACCGGCAGGGGCGCAAGTGCATCTTCTGGCTGCCCACCTTCCGGCAGCACGCCGCCGGCGGAAACGGCAGCTACGCCCTGTCCGGCTGCGGCCTGCCCCTGCTGGAGGAGGACGGCGCCCTGGAGCGGCTCAACGATGCGCTGGAGGAGGCCGGGGTGCTGCTGGTGCTCAAGCCCCACCCGGTGCAGGACATGAGCGCCATCCGGGCGGGCAGCTGCTCTGCCTTCCGCCTCATCAGCGACGAGGACCTCCGCCGGGCGGACGTCCGGCTGTACGAGGTGCTGGCCGACGCCGACGCCCTGCTCACCGACTACTCCTCGGTGTACTGCGATTACCTGCTGACGGGGAAGCCCATCGGCCTGACCCTGGACGACCTGGCCCGGTACGAGCGCAGCCGCGGCCTGGTCACCGACGACATCAAGTCCCTGCTGAAGGGGCGCTATCTGGAGCGGCCGGAGGATCTGCTGGCCTTCGTGGCGGAGATCGGCCGGGGCGAGGACCCCGCCGCGGCGGACCGGGCGGCGGCCAACGACTACTACAACGACCGGCGGGACGGCGGCTCTGCCCGCCGCGTGGCCGGATACCTCAAAACATTTTTGGAAACGGGGGCGCTGTGAGCCATGAAACGAGTGATCACCTACGGGACCTTTGACCTGCTGCACTACGGCCACATCAACCTGCTGCGGCGGGCCAGGGAGCTGGGCGACTACCTGGTGGTGGCCCTGTCCACCGACGAGTTCAACTGGAACGAGAAGCGGAAGAAGTGCTACTTCCCCTACGAGGAGCGCAAGCGCATGCTGGAGGCCATCCGCTACGTGGACCTGGTCATCCCCGAGGAGAACTGGGACCAGAAGACCACCGACGTGGACAAGTACCAGATCGACACCTTCGTCATGGGGGACGACTGGGCGGGCAAGTTCGACTTTCTCAAGCGCCAGTGCGAGGTGGTCTACCTCCCCCGCACGCCGGAGATCTCCACCACCAAGATCAAGCAGGACCTGAACGGGAAATGAGCCGACGCGCCGGAAGCCATGCTTCCGGCGCGTTTGTCATCCCCGCCCCCGCGGGCATAGGATGGTGCGGACCGCCGCAGAGGCGGCGCGTCCCATCTATGCCTGAAGGAGGCAGATCCATGGCAACCATCACCAACCAGGCCACCCTGACCTACAACGGCATCGTGGCCAATTCCAATATCGCCGTGGGCGAGCTGCTGGAGGTCCTGACCGTCACCAAGACCGCCGTGCGGGACAGCTACGCCCCCGGGGAGGACGTGGCCTACGTCGTCACCCTGGTGAACTCCGGCTCCACGGCCCTGACCGACCTCACCGTCACCGACGATCTGGGGGGCTACGCCTTCGGCAGCGGCACGGTCTATCCCCTGACCTATGCCGCCGGCTCCATCCGCTACTATGTGAACGGCGCCCTCCAGACCGCGCCGGAGGTCACCGTGGGCCCGCCCCTGCGGGTCGCCGGCATCACCGTCCCCGCCGGGGGCAACGCCGCCCTGGTGTACGAGGCGGAGGTCACCGGCTACGCCCCCCTGGGCGACGCGGGCACCATCGTCAACACCGTCACCGTCTCCGGCGGCGGCATCACCCCCGCCCAGGCGGAGGAGACCGTCGCCGCCCGCACGGGCCCCGTGCTGTCCATCCTCAAGAGCCTGTCTCCCAACCCCGTGACGGAGAACGGCCGGCTGACCTACACCTTCACCATCCAGAACAGCGGCAATACCGCCCTCACCGCCGATGACGACGCGGTGATCACCGACACCTTCGCCCCCATCCTGCGGGACCTGACCGTCACCTACAACGGCGCGGCCTGGACCGCCCCGGCGGACTACACCTACGACACCGCCACCGGCCGCTTCGCCACCGTGGCGGGCAGGCTGACGGTGCCCGCTGCCGCCTACGCCCAGGACGCGGACACCGGCCTCTGGACCGTGACCCCCGGCACCGGCACCCTGATCGTCACCGGCACAGTCTAACTCCCCGACCTGTCCGGGCCGCCGCGGCAGCTGCCGCGGCGGCCCTTTTTACCGTCGGCACAAAAGTGAAGGGTAAATCACCCTGCGGAAAGTGAAAGCGCACAAATTTTTTCAAAACGGGAAATGCCGCTTCCCTTCTGCCGGTTTTCTGGTATACTGTAATTTGTATGAGTGTGAAAATCAGAGCCGACATCAGAAAGGATGGATCGGGTTGGATGTATCTGACGTCATTGCCCTGCTCAGCGGCGTAGCGCTGTTCCTGTTTGGCATGACCCTCATGGGCGAGGGGCTGAAAAAGGTGGCCGGCAGCAAGCTGGAGCTGGTGCTCTACCGGCTGACCAGCAGCGCCTGGAAGGGCATCCTGCTGGGCACCGGCGTTACCGCCGTGATCCAGTCCTCCTCCGCCACCTCCGTCATGGTGGTGGGCTTCGTCAACTCGGGCATGATGCGCTTCCGGCAGGCCATCGGCATCATCCTGGGCGCCATCCTGGGCACCAGCGTCACCGGCTGGATCATCTGTCTCTCCTCCCTGGAGGGGGGCAGCGGCTGGGTGAAGCTGGCCTCCACCGCCACCATCACCGGCATCGTGGCCGTCATCGGCATCATCCTGCGGATGTTCAGCAAAAAGCCCTCCCACAACCACGTGGGGGACATCCTCATGGGCTTCGCCATCCTCATGTTCGGCATGAGCGCCATGAGCGCCGCCGTCTCCCCCCTGCGGGAGAGCGCCACCTTCATCCGCATCCTCACCAGCTTCTCCAACCCCATTCTGGGTATTCTGGTGGGCGCGCTGTTCACCTGCGTGCTCCAGAGCGCTTCCGCCGCCGTGGGCATCCTTCAGGCCCTGGCCGTCACCGGCGCGGTGGACTTCTCCGTGGCCCTGCCTATCATCATGGGCATCGCCATCGGCGCGGCCCTGCCGGTGCTGCTGTCCGCCCTGGGGGCCAACACCAGCGGCAAGCGCACCGCCCTGGTCTATCTGCTCATCGACGCCATCGGCGCGATCTTCTGGGCCGCCGTGTTCTACGCGGCCAACGCCATCTGGCCCATGCCCTTCCTGCACGACACCATGACCTCCGTGACGGTGGCGGCGCTGAACACCGTGTTCCGCCTGCTGACCCTCATCCTGCTCACCCCCTTCATCGGCCAGCTGGAGCGGCTGGCCTGCTTCCTCGTGAAGGACAAGCCCGACGACGACCGCAGCCTGGAGGACGTGGAGCGGCTGGAGGAGCGCTTTCTGCTCCACCCGGCCCTGGCCATCGAGCAGAGCCGCTCGGTCATCAACTCCATGGCCATGAAGACGGAGGAGAACCTGCTGGATTCCTTCCAGCTGCTCCACCACTACAGCGACGACCTGTTCAAGAAGGTCTCCCGGGACGAGACGCAGGTGGACCGCTACGAGGACAAGCTGGGCACCTATCTGGTGAAGGTCACCAGCATGGAGCTGAACTCCACCCAGAACGAGGACGTGTCCAAGTTCCTCCACACCCTGTCCGACATCGAGCGCATCTCCGACCACGCGCTGAACATCGCCATGGCCGCCCAGGAGATCCACGAGAAAAAGGTGGTGTTCTCCGCCGAGGCCGCCCACGAGCTGTCCGTCATGGAGCGGGCGGTCACCGAGATCGTCACCATGACGCTGGACGCCTTCGAGAAGAACGACCTGGACGAGGCCGCCAGGGTGGAGCCCCTGGAGGAGCTCATCGACAACCTGTGCGACGAGATGAAGCTGCACCACGTGGACCGGCTCCAGAAGGGCGCGTGCACCCTGAGCCAGGGCTTCGTGTTCAACGACCTGCTGACCAACTACGAGCGGGTGGCCGACCACTGCTCCAACATCGCCGTGGCCATGATCGAGCTGGAGTCCGACTCCTTTGACACCCACGAGTACCTCAACAGCGTGAAGAAGCTGAAAAAGGAGAGCGCCTTCGCCCAGTATTTCGAGGAATACAGCAAAAAATACTCCCTGTGACCCATGTGAACAAAGACCCCGCCGCCGGGGTTTTTGTTTTCAGGATATGTTTGCAAGATATATCATATATGTAATACAAACAGGAGGAATCGTCTATGTCTACCATCCAAGTCAAGATCCTGGGCTCCGGCCACCATGTACACCTGAACCGCGAGGCGCTGGACGTGCTCTACGGCAAGGGCTTTGAGCTGGAGGTCAAGCGCTATCTGGAGGAGAACTCCAAGGAACTGTACGTCTCCAAGCAGCAGGTCACCGTGGTGGGCCCCAAGGGGCAGCTGACCTGTTCCATCCTGGGCGCCCTGCGGCCCTATAACCAGGTGGAGATCTCCTACACCGACGCCCAGGTCCTGGGCATCCGGCCCAAGCTGTCCAACAGCGGCGTCCACGAGGGCACCGCCCCCTGCAAGCTCATCGGCCCCGCCGGCGAGGTGGAGCTCAGCGAGGGCATGATGATCGCCCGCCGCCACATCCACATGAGCGAGGCCGACCAGGCCATCCTGGGCTGCAAGGTGGGCGACATGGTGCGGGTCCACATCGGCGGCCCCCGGGCCCTGACCTTCGAGCAGGTCATCGTCTGCAAGGGCAAGAACTCCGTTATGCACGTGGACTACGACGAGATGAACGCCGCCGCCTTCCTGAACAGCGACGGCATCGTGGGCGAGGTGGAGTTCTGCCGCGACCCCAAGATCGACTGAGAGGAGGGGAAGAGTATGCTGATCCTGGCGATCAATCCCGGCGCCACCTCCCTGAAGGCCGCCATTTTTGAGGACGAGAAGGAGCTCAAGCGCACGGTGGTCCGGTTCGACACGGCGGTGCTGGAGTCCTTCCAGACCAGGGCGGAGCAGAACGCCTACCGCCTGTCCGCCGTCACCGACTTCCTGAAGGAGGAGGGCTACAGCGCCGAGCAGCTGGACTGCGTGGTGGCCCGGGGGGGCGCGCTGAAATCCGTCCGGTCCGGGGCCTACTACATCAACGAGAAAATGGTGGAGGACTCCAACCACGCCAACGGCCCCCACGGCCTGGGCATCGGCGTGGCCTACGGCATGATGCACCCCCAGGGCAAGCCCGCCCTCATCTACGACGCGGTGACTGCCGACGAGTGGCTGCCCATCGCCAAGGTGACGGGCATCAAGGGCGTGGCCAAGAAGGCCGCCCAGCACACCCTGAACACCCGCCGGGTGGCCATCGAGGTGGCCAGGCAGATGGGCAAGACCTATGACGAGGCCGACCTCATCGTCTCTCACATCGGCGGCGGCAGCGACTCCGTCTGCTTCCGGCACGGCCGCATCATCGACGCCGTGGGCTACCACGACCTGGGCTTCACCCCCGAGCGCTGCGGCCCCCTCCGCTTCGACACTCTGCGGGAGCTGCTCAAGACCATGACCATGGACGACCTCCAGGCCCTGGAGAACGGCAAGGGCGGCCTGGTGTCCCACTTCGGCACCGCCGACATCCGCAAGGTGCAGGAGATGATCGACGCCGGCGACCAGCAGGCGGAGCTGGTGCTCCACGCCATGGCCTACCGCATCGCCCAGACCATCGGCGCCTGCGCCGTGTCCATGCACGGCAGGGTGGACGCCATCGTCATCACCGGCGGCGGCGCCTACTCCGACACGCTGTACAACTGGATCGAGGAGGCGGTGGGCTTCATCGCGCCGGTGAAGCGCTTCCCCGGCGAGCTGGAGCTGGAGGCCCTGGCTCAGGGCGCCCTCCGGGTCCTCCGGGGCGAGGAGACCGCCCGGGAGTACACCTGATCCTCCGTCCAAGCAAGGCCGGCGGCCCGCGTCAGCGGGCCGCCGGCCTTTATTGTTCCGCCCGGGCACTTGAACTGGCGGAATCTGGGGATTAACATAAGCCGTATTCATTTCAAAAGGAGTGTTATCCCCATGCATCAAACCCAACTGTCCGCCGTCAAGCATCCGTCCCGCCTGGTCCTGCGCCCCGTCCCCGCCGCGCCGGCCTCTCCCACCCTGGCGGAATGGCTCCGCCGTTGGCTGGAGCGGGAGGTGGCCCCCTGCCGGGCGGTCACCACCCTGTACGGCTATACCAACATCGTGGAGCGGCACCTGATCCCCGCCCTGGGGGACGTCCCCCTGGACCGGCTGGACCCCGACCTGCTGGAGGGCTACTACCGCCGGCTGGCCCGGCAGAAGGGCCTGTCCCCCAACACCGTGCGCAAGCACCACACCCTGCTCCACACCAGCCTGCAGAGCGCCTGCCGGCAGGGACTGCTGGCCGTCAACCCGGCCCAGCGGGCCGCCGCCCCCCGGCCGGAGCAGAGCGGGGCCCGCTTCTACACGCCGGAGCAGCTGTGCCGGCTGCTGCGGGCCGTCCGGGGCCACGCGCTGGAGATCCCCGTGCGGCTGGCCAGCAATCTGGGCCTGCGCCGCAGTGAGATTTTGGGCCTGCGGTGGAAGGACGTAGACCTCCACAGCGGGCTCATCACCGTGCGGCAGGTGCGCACCACCGTCGGCCATCGGATCGTGGAGAAATCCCCCAAGACCGCCGGCAGCTGCCGCACCCTGTCCATCGCCCCGCTGTACGAACTGCTGGCCCTGCTGCGGAGCACCTATCAGCACCGCCGCGCCCACGGCATCCCCTGCGGGCCGGAGGATTTTCTGGTGCTCAACAGCCGGGGCAAGCCCTGGCACCCCAACGTGCTCACCACCACCCTGGACCGGTTCGTGGCCAGCCGGGAGCTGCCGGCCATCACCCTCCACGGCCTGCGGCACACCTTCGCCAGCATGGCCAGCAACGCCCGGGTGCCCATGTTTCAGATCAGCAAGGCCATGGGCCACAGCAGCCCCAGCGTCACCCAGCGGGTGTATACCCACCTCTTCGACCCCACCCACGGGGAGGTGCTGGCGGCGGTGGCGGCGGCCATCCCCCGGACGCGGCTCTGACCCTCTCCCGGCCCGCAGGCCCATAAGAACAAAAAATCCTACCCAACGGAGATTGGGTAGGATTTTTTGCGGTTTATTACGATTTGGCCGGGCCGGCGGAAAGTCTTCGCGTCAGCCCAGTTCCTCCGGCAGAAAGGCGGAGGCGGGCAGCAGGTCGCTGAGGGCGATGAGGGCGGGGTCAAAGCCGCCGGGCCGCCAGTCGGGCTC
>CAVJBM010000016.1:0-3175 GCA_963647775.1 Anaerovibrio sp. | reverse complement strand
ATCCAATTCTGGGCCCCACCGGCGCCGTGGCCATTCCGGAGTTCAACACCCGGTTCACCCGGCAGATGCTGATCGACACCCAGCCCAAGGATTTCAACACCCTGGTGCGGCTCTCCGGCTTTTCCCACGGCACCGATGTGTGGATGGGAAACGCCCGGGAACTGATTCTGAGCGGAACCGCCAGCGTTCTGGAAACGGTGGGCTGCCGTGACGACATCATGCTCTATCTCATCTCCAAGGGTCTGGACCCGAAAATGAGTTTCAAGATCATGGAGAAGGTGCGGAAGGGCAAGGTGAAGAAGGGCGGCTTTGACGAGGGCTGGGAAGAGGCCATGATGGAACACGACGTGCCGGACTGGTACATCGAATCCCTGGCAAAAATCGGCTATCTGTTCCCCAAGGCCCACGCCGTGGCCTACGTGATGATGGCCTTCCGCATCGCCTGGTTCAAGGTCCACCGGCCCCTGGCCTTCTATGCCACGTTCTTCTCCATCCGGGCCAAGGCCTTTGACGAGAAGTACATGTGCCGCGGCATGGAGGTGGTCAAGCAGAAGATCAAGGAGATCGAGGCCAAGAACAACGCCAAGGACAAGGCCGACCGGGCCTCCGCGGTGGAGGAGGACATGCTGGTCACCCTGGAGGTGTGCTACGAGTTCTACCTCCGGGGCTTCACCTTCACCCGCATGGATGTGATGAAGTCCCACGCGGTGAACTTCCTCCCCGATGAGGAGCACAACGCCCTCATCCCGCCCTTCACCTCCATTGCCGGCCTGGGGGAGACCGTGGGCTGGGACATCATGGAGAAGCGGCAGGGGCAGAGCTTCCTGTCCATTGAGGAGTTCTCCATGGCCTGCACCAAGGTGTCCGCCACCCATCTGGCCCAGATGAAGGAGGCGGGAGCCTTCGGCGACCTGCCCGACAGCAGCCAGTTCTCCCTGTTTTGAGCGAACTGCCCCGGCGCCCCGGAATTCGGGACGCCGGGGCGGCAAAAAAACACTTGCATTTTCCCCGGCGATTTAGTATAATAGCAAAGTCATGCGGGTATAGTTCATCGGTAGAATGCGACCTTCCCAAGGTTGAGAGGTGGGTTCGATTCCCATTACCCGCTCCAAATGGCTCCGCCTTGCATTGCAGGGCGGAGTTTTTTCATTTTTCGCAAGGAGGACTTGTTTATGGCGAACACGGCTGATGCCGGCGGCAGAAAGAGCCTCTGGCAGTTTGTGAAGTTCCTTCTGGTGTCCGGCCTGGCGGGGATCATCCAGCTGGTGCTGGCCAACGTGCTGCCCCTGGTGTTCGACCGGGTCACGGCGGCCATCCCCGGCTTTTTGCAGGGGATCTTCCAGCCCGGCCGGCTTTTCGAGGCGGGCTCGGCGGAGTGGGACAAATATGTGGCGGACGGCGTGGTGACCTGGGGCTATGTGCTGCCCTTTTTCCTCTCCAACGCCATTGCCAACGTCTACGGGTACTTCCAGAACAGAAAGACCACCTTCAAAAGCGACGCGCCCACCCGCAATTTCGTCCTCTATTTCGTGATCCTGGCGGCCCTCATCCTGGTGTCCACCTGGCTCCAGGGGGTGGTGTACGCCTGGCTGAACGGCGCGTTCCCCACGGGGCTGCTCCACACCCTGGCCCGCACCATCGCCGCCGGTGCGGCGGGACTGCTCCAGCTGATCGTGCTGTTCCCGCTGGAAAAGTTCGTCCTGCTGAAGGAAAAGAAATGAACTCCCCGGCGTGCCTGCCGCAGAGGAACAGTTTTTTTGCGATTTGGACAATTTCCTTTTGCTTTATGACAGTCAGTGTAGTATACTGTAAGCAGAATAGGTTCCGTCCCCGCGGAGCGGTCGCGTGCGGGCCTGGGGGAAGCGGGAGGTCCGCGTCCCTAATACGGAGAAGGAGGGGGTCAACTTGGGGGAGCAGTATGCCATTGAGATGCTGAACATCACCAAGAAATTCCCGGGTATCATCGCGAATGACGACATCACCCTGCAGCTGAAAAAGGGAGAGATCCACGCGCTGCTGGGTGAGAACGGCGCGGGCAAGTCCACGCTGATGAGCGTTCTGTTCGGCCTGTATCAGCCGGAGGAGGGCGTGATCAAGAAGGATGGGCAGGTGGTCCGCATCAAGGACCCCAACGACGCCAACGCCCTGGGCATCGGCATGGTCCATCAGCACTTCAAGCTGGTGGAGTGCTTTACCGTGCTGGACAACATCATCATGGGCGTGGAGCCCTGCAAGTGCGGCTTCCTCCAGAAGGCGGAGGCCCGGGAGAAGGTTCTGGCGCTGTCGGAAAAGTACGGCCTGCACGTGGACCCGGACGCCCTGATCGAGGACATCACCGTGGGCATGCAGCAGCGCACGGAGATCCTGAAAATGCTCTACCGCGACAATGAGATCCTGATCTTTGACGAGCCCACGGCGGTGCTGACGCCCCAGGAGATCAGCGAGCTGATGGACATCATGCGCCACCTGGCCTCCGAGGGGAAGAGCATCCTGTTCATCTCCCACAAGCTGGCGGAGATCATGGCGGTGGCCGACCGGTGCACGGTCCTGCGCAAGGGCAAGTACATCGGCACGGTGGAGACCAAGGACACCACCATGGAGGACCTGTCCGCCATGATGGTGGGCCGCAACGTCAGCTTCCACGTGGAGAAGCAGCCGAAGGAGCCCGGCGACGTGGTGCTGGATGTGCAGCACCTGACCGTGGCCTCCAAGGCCCACAAGAACAACGCGGTGAAGGACGTGTCTTTCAAAGTGCGCCGGGGCGAGATCGTCTGCATCGCCGGCATCGACGGCAACGGCCAGACCGAGCTGGTCTACGGCCTCACCGGCCTGGAGCCGGTGTCCTCCGGTACGGTGAGCCTGTGCGGGGAGGACATCACCCACGCACCCATCCGCCACCGCAACACCCACGGCATGAGCCACATCCCCGAGGACCGGCACAAGCACGGCTTGGTCCTGGACTACACGCTGGAGGACAATCTGGTGCTCCAGCGGTACTTCGAGCCGGAGTTCACCAACGGCGCGGGCTTCCTCCGCCGGGGGAACATCCGCAGGTATGCCGAGCGGCTCATCGAGCAGTACGACGTCCGCTCCGGCCAGGGCCCCGTGACCGTGGCCCGCAGCATGTCCGGCGGCAACCAGCAGAAGGCCATCGTGGCCCGGGAGATCGACAAGG
>CAVJBM010000015.1:0-5032 GCA_963647775.1 Anaerovibrio sp. | reverse complement strand
ACTGTCAGCGGTTCGCCAAGCCGGGCAAGGTGATGCTGGGCGCCGACAGCCACACCCCCACCTCCGGGGCGCTCGGGATGCTGGCCATCGGCAACGGCGGCCTGACGGTCGCCAAGGCCGCCCTGGGCGAGGGCTTCAAGTTCACCGCGCCGAAGGTGCTGGAGGTCCGGCTGGAGGGAAAGCTGAAGCCTGGCGTCGCGGCCAAGGACGTCGCGCTGGAGCTTCTGCGTATCCTCAGCGTCAAGGGCTGCATCGGCTGCGTGGTGGAGTATACCGGCAGCGGGATCGCCACGCTGTCCATCCCGGAGCGCCAGACCATTGCGAACATGAGCATCGAGATGGGCGCCACCACCGGGATCTTCCCCTCGGACGAGGTGACGAAGGCCTTCCTGGAGGCCCAGGACCGGGGCGCGGACTATGTCCCGCTCATGCCCGATGCGGATGCGCACTATGACCGCAGCGTCTGCGTGAACATGTCCGAGCTCCAGCCGCTGGTGGCACTGCCCAGCATGCCCGACAACGTGTTCCCGGTCAGCGAGGTCGGCGAGGTAAAGCCGCAGTCCGTATTCATCGGCAGCTGCACCAACGCCTCCTATTCCGACATCCGAAAGGCGGCCGTCGTGCTGCGGGGCAGAAAGGTCCACCCGGACATCGACTGCACCATCGCCGCCGGCTCCCGGCAGGTCCTCCAGCAGCTGATCGACGGCGGGGTCATCGGCGACCTTGTCGCCGCGGGCTGCCGCATCCTTGAGAGCGCCTGCGGCCCCTGCATCGGCGTGGGTCAGGTGCCCTGCCACAACGGTCTTGCCGTGCGCACCTCCAACCGCAACTTCCCGGGCCGCTGCGGCAGCAATGACGCCGGGGTCTGCATCGTCAGCCCCGAGACCGCCGCGGCGACCGCCATCCGCGGTGTGCTGTGTGCCGCTTCGGACATTATGGACCCCGCCGAGCTTGCGGCGGTACACGAGCCGGCCCATTACCGCATCGACGACTCCATGATCATCCGGCCGGAGGATATCGCCGACAACAAGGCGGTGCAGGTCATCAGGGGGCCCAACATTTCCGACCTTCCCATGCGCGGCCCGGTGCTGGAGCAGATCGATGCCGGCGTCGTCATCAAGCTCGGCGACAACATCACGACGGACGACATCATCCCCGCCGGAGCCAGCATCCTCAAGTACATCGCCAACATCCCCAAGTTTGCCGAGTACACCTTCTGCTACACGGACCCCGATTTCGTGCAGCGGGCAAAGGATATGGGCACCTCCATCATCGTGGGCGGCGAGAACTACGGGCAGGGCTCGAGCCGCGAGCACGCCGCCATGCTGCCGATGTTCCTGGGCGTTCAGGCGGTGATCGCCAAGACCTATGCGCGCATCCATAAGGAGAACCTGTTCAACTACGGCATCCTCCCCCTGCAGTTCAAGAACGAGGCGGACTATGAGCTGATCTCCCAGGGCGACAAGCTGGAGATCCGGGACGTCCCGGCGGGCATCGACCGCGGCGAGTTCACCGTGCGCTGCGCGGAGAAGGGCTACGAGTTCCCGGTGATCCTCATCGCGTCCGAGAGCGACAGGGAGATGCTTCGTCTCGGCGGAGCACTGAACGTCCTGGCGGCAAAGCTCAAGCAGTAATATAGCAGAGGAGCAGGCCATGCGGCCTGCTCCTCTGCGTTCATCCCTATGCGAAGAATCAGAACCAGTTGTCCTTTTCCTCGGCGTACACGCTGGGCAGGATGCGGGAAAGGTTGGAAAACTCCTTTACGTTGTGGTTGAGCAGGCAGACCGGGCCCTTTGCGGGGACCTTAAAGCCGTCCGGAATGCACTTGACAGGCTTGCCGTCGATGATCTGCCAGCCAAACCAGAAGCGCGAGCGCAGCTGGGAGCCCCCCTCCTCCGGGCAGATCGCCGGGCTTGAACAGGTCGTTCCTGTCCTCGATCCGCAGGGCGGCGATGTTCAGTCTTCAGTGCCGCTTCTGCGAACCAGATAGAGCCCGCTTAAAACCCCGAAATAGAGGATCACGGCGCCGCAGCCCACATAGAAGGAGCTGAGATAGCTGCCGCTGAGGTCCGCCAGCAGGCCCGGCAGAAAGCTGAAGGAGAGCATACCGATGTTGAGCATGGCCTGCAGGGTCTTGACTCGCCTGGGAAATTGTTCCTCGGAGGAAAAACTCATGGCCGTTACCGACACGCCCACCGTTCCGGCCGGCAGACCGATGCCGGTAAGCAGCTGGGCCGCCAGTGCCAGGGCAAAGCTGCCGGACCCGGCAAAGCAGTGAAGGACCTGCCCCAGCAGCAGGGCGGAGAGGAATACCGTATTGGCCCAGCGGCCGCCTCTCCGGTCCGCCGCCGCGCCGTAGAGCACCTTGCCCAGCGCCAGCGTAATGCCATTGACCGACAGCAGCAGGGAAACGCCGGCAAGGCTGTGGCCCATTCCCGCATACAGGGTCGAAACATAGCCGGTATCGATCACCATGATGCCGCCCACCAGCAGATAGATCACCGCAAGGATGACAGCCATGGGTACGGAGATCGGCCCGCCGTAACGGCGGATCTTCCGCACCTCCTGCTTTTGGGCGGTATAGGCGGCCAGCCCCATCTCCTTCGGGGTATTCCGTATCACAATAAAAACGACCGCGCAGCAGACCAGGAAAAATGCGGCCTCGATCAAAAACGCGGCGGAGAGGGAGCTGCGGGTCACAATGGCTGTGACCACCGGCGGGCAGATGATGGACGCCAGGCCGGAGCCCGCCGCGCAGATGCCCAGGGCGGTGCCCTGCCGGCTTTGGAACCAGCGGACAATGATGATCGAGACCAGCACCATTCCTCCCAGCCCCTGCGCGATCCCGACGAGCACGGAGCCGAAGCAGTAGATCAAATGGCTTCGGGCCAGACCGTAGACGGCAAAGCCCGCTGCCCCGGACAGAAGGGAGAGGGCGGCGGAATTCCGGGGGCCCAGGCGGCCAATGATGCGGTCGGCCAGCAGGACGGTGACGATGCTGAACAGATACCGGACGGTGAGAATGACAGACGCCTGCAAATTGGTAAAGCCGTTGACCGCGATCAGGTAGGGCTGGTGGACGGAAAAGGCGGTGGTGCTGATGCCGATGGTGCAGAACATGAGCAGCGTGCAGGCGGCGCAGACGAGCCAGCTGTAAGATGATTTTTTCAAGGGGGAAACCTCCAAAATGAAGCCGCGGCCGCAGAAAGCGGCCGCGGCTCTTGCTTTTTATGCGCGGGCCCAATCAGCTTCCCACTGTTGGACCTCCGCCTCGGTAAAGCCGAAGCGGGTCAGCACACTGGTGTTGTGTTCGCCAAGCTTGGGCGCCCGGCCCAGCCGATAGCTGCCGCCGGAGAACTCCACCAGGCCGACCCCGCCGGGAAGCTCTGCCGGGGCAATGCCGTCGGGGGTCGGAATGTCGCGGATCCAGCCGCAGGCACGGGCATGGGGGTCCAGATACACCTCGTCGGGCGATTTGATCTTTGCCGCCGGGACACCGGCCCGATCCAGCAGCGCACAGGCATCGTCAATGCGGTCAAAGCCCTTCAGCCAGTTCTCCACCAGTGCGATCACCTCGCCGCTGTGGGCGCAGCGGTCGGCATTGGTGCGGTATCGGGGGTCGTCGATCAACTCCTCCCGCCCCATGCACTCGCACAGGTGCTGCCAGGTCAGCAGGTTGACGGCGCCCAGAACGACAGACTCCGTTTTCCCGTTGAACACACCGTAGGGGCAGAGATTATCGGCATGATTTCCCGTGCGGCGCTTCGGC
This sequence comes from Anaerovibrio sp., assembly GCA_963647775.1. GTDB lineage: Bacteria > Bacillota > Clostridia > Oscillospirales > Oscillospiraceae > Enterenecus. Next base: position 1,263 of record CAVJBM010000015.1, on the reverse strand, counting down.
ACCCCGGTGACCGGGTAATTGTAATCGCCGTTGAACCACATCAGTCCCCGGACAAGGGACACATCTACATGCTGGCCGAGACCGCTCCGCTCCCGGTGGTAGAGGGCGGTCATGATGCCGCCCAGGGCGTTGATGGCGCCCACATAGTCGCCGATGGTCAGCGCCACCTTTGTGGGGGAGCCGTCCGGTTCTCCGGTCATGTACATGATGCCGGACCGGGCTTGGGCGATGATATCATAACCGGGCTTGCGGGCATCCGGGCCGTTATGGCCGAAGGCGGAGACGGAGCAGTAGATCAGCCGAGGATTCAGCGCCCTTGCGGCCTCGTATCCAAAGCCCAGTTTGTCCATCACGCCGGGGCGGTAGCTCTCGATGAGGATATCGGCCTTTTGGATCATCCGGCGCAGGGCCTCTTGGGCGCGGGAGTCCTTAAGGTCCAGAACAATGGATTTCTTGCCCTGATTCTCCCACATGTGGGCGGTGCTCATGCCGCCGACCATAGGGGGGAAGTATCGGCAGTCGTCGCCCACAATGGGCTTTTCAATGTGAATGACCTCTGCCCCGTGCTGAGCCAGCAGATGGCCCGCCGCCGGGCCGGCCAGGTTGTTGGTCAGGTCCAGCACCAGAAGGCCCCGGAGCATTTCTTCTTTTTGTTCCATATCGGATCACCTCAGATGGTGGGAAAATGTCCTGCGCCGCGCCTTACACAAGCCCCATATTTGCCAGCAGCACGGCCACGAAGGACACGACCAGCGGGACGATGGTGCAGGTGACAAACACGTGCTTATAGCCCTGCCGGTAGGTAAGGGCGGTCACCTGGAAGCCGACAATGAAGCCGGAATTGTGGGGCAGGGAGTCCAGGCCGGTGGACGCGATGCAGGAAATGCGGTGGATGACCTGGGGATTGATGCCCATGGCCACGAACTTGTCCGCAAACTCGGCAAGGCCAATGGTCAGGCCGCCGGTAGAGGAGGCGGTGACGCCGCAGGCCACGGAGATGGCCAGCACCAGCGTGATGAGCGGGGGCGCGTTGATGGAGAGGAGAGAGCCCAGGATCTTGGCATAGCCGCTGGTGGCCGCGATGACGCCGCCGAAGCCGACGATGACGGCCACGGTCATGCAGGTGCTGACAGCGGTCTCGCAGGCCTGGGTGATGGTCTTGGGGAGGTTCTTGATGGGGAGCGTTTTGATGAACATCACATAGGCGATGACACAGGAGGCGGCCATGGCCACCACCGGGGTCCACTTGACGATGTTCAGCAG
>CAVJBM010000014.1:0-2186 GCA_963647775.1 Anaerovibrio sp. | reverse complement strand
GTCAAGCGCCGCAACGCGAAGTAAGGAGGCAGTAAAAGATGAGCAGAAGTATCAAGAAAGGCCCCTTTTGCGCTCCCGAGCTGCTGAAGCGGGTCAACGACATGAACAAGTCCGGCGAGAAGAAGGTCCTGAAGACCTGGAGCCGCGCCTCCACCATCTTCCCCGCCTTCGTGGGTCACACCATCGCTGTGCATGACGGCCGCAAGCACGTCCCCGTGTACGTCACCGAGGACATGGTCGGCCACAAGCTGGGCGAGTTTGCTCCCACCCGTACCTTCAAGGGTCACGCCGGCAGCAAGACCGGTAAGTAAGGAGGAGAGATCAGAATGGAAGCTAAAGCGACACTGAGATACATTCGTATCTCTCCCCGGAAGGTCGACATCCTGTGCGACCTCATCCGCGGCAAGAGCGTGGCCCAGGCCATGAACATCCTTGCCCTGACCCCCAAGGCGGCCGCCGAGCCCCTGGCCAAGCTGGTCAAGAGCGCCGCTGCCAACGCCGAGAACAATCACGGCATGGATCCCGAGAAGCTGTATGTGTCCACCTGCTTTGTGGCCCCCGGCCCCATCATCAAGCGGATGCGTTTCGTCTCTCGCGCGGGCGTGCACCGCATCGAGAAGCGCACTTCTCACATCACCGTCGCCGTGAGCGAGCGCTAAAGAAGGAGGTCAAGAGTAATGGGACAGAAAGTTAATCCCCACGGCCTGCGTGTGGGCGTCATCAAGGATTGGGACTCCCGCTGGTATGCCCGTGACGAAAAGGTCGGCGACCTCCTGGTCGAGGACTACAATCTCCGCAAGGAGCTGAAGAAGCGCCTGTATGCCGCCGGCGTGCCCAAGATCGAGATCGAGCGCGACAACGCCCGCATCCGCATCTACGTCCACTGCGCCCGTCCCGGCGTCATCATCGGCAAGGGCGGCGAGGAGATCGAGAAGCTCCGCGTCGAGCTGGAGAAGCGCCTGGGCAAGCCCGTGCAGCTGAACATCGTCGAGGTCAAGAACGTTGACACCGACGCCCAGCTGGTGGCCGAGAACATCGCCCAGCAGCTGGAGAAGCGCATCGCCTTCCGCCGGGCCATGAAGAACGCCATGGGCCGCGCCATGCGCATGGGCGCCCTGGGCATCAAGGTCCAGGCCTCCGGCCGCCTGAACGGCGCCGAGATCGCCCGCGTGGAGCACTACCACGACGGCACCATCCCCCTGCAGACCCTCCGCGCCGACATCGACTACGGCTTTGCCGAGGCTGCCACCACTTACGGCCGCATCGGCATCAAGGTCTGGATCTACAAGGGCGAGGTCCTCACCCAGACCCTGCGCACCACCCCCCGCACCATCGACACCAAGAACTACAAAGAGCGTGAGCAGCGTCCCCGCCGGGATCGCCGCGACGGCGACCGCCGCGGCGGCTTCAACCGTCAGGGCGGCGACCGCCGCCAGGGCGGCTTCAACCGCCAGAACGGCGGCAGCCGGCCCGCTGCTTCCAAGGAAGGAGGCGCTCAGTAATGCTGCTGCCCAAGAGAGTCAAGTACCGCCGCGTCCAGCGCGGCCGCATGACCGGCGTCGCCACTCGCGGCAATAAGGTCTCTTACGGCGAGTGGGGCCTCCAGGCCCTGGAGCCCGCCTGGATCACCGGCAACCAGATCGAGGCCGCCCGTATCGCCATGACCCGCTACACCAAGCGCGGCGGCAAGGTCTGGATCAAGATCTTCCCCGACAAGCCCACCACCAAGAAGGCCCTGGGTACCCGTATGGGTTCCGGTAAGGGCGCTCCCGAGTCCTGGGTCGCCGTGGTCAAGACCGGCCGCGTCATGTTCGAGATCGCCGGCGTTTCCGAGGAGGTCGCCCGTGAGGCCCTCCGTCTGGCCAGCCACAAGCTGCCCGTCAAGTGCAAGATCGTTAAGAACGAGTCCGAGAATGGTGGTGAATGAAGATGAAAGCAAACGAAGTCCGCAAAATGAGCGCCGCTGAACTGGAGACCAAGCTGGTGGAGCTGAAGAAGGACCTGTTCAACCTCCGTCTTCAGCACGCCACCAACCAGCTGGATAACCCCATCCGCATCGCGGAGGTCAAGAAAGACATCGCCCGCGTGAAAACCATCCTGCGTGAGCAGCAGAGCCGATAAGGAGGAGTAAACGATGAGTGAAGTGAGAACCTCTTCTCGTAAGACCAGAGTCGGCCTGGTGGTTT
>CAVJBM010000013.1:0-18757 GCA_963647775.1 Anaerovibrio sp. | reverse complement strand
CCCGCCAGTCGCTGGACAAAAAGGACAGCATTTCTATCGAGGGACAAATCGAGCAGTGCAAACGGCTTGCGGAAAGCCCTGATACTGCGTTGGTCTATGCGGACAAGGGATACAGCGGCAAGGACACCAACCGTCCCCGCTTTATTGACCTGATTCGAGACATCAAGTTGGGCAAAGTAAAGCGAATCATTGTCTATCGCCTTGACCGTATGACCCGTTCTCTGCTGGATTTCACCAATCTGCTGGTGGTATTTCAAAAATACGGCGTGACCTTTGAGTCCGTCCACGAGAAGTTCGATACGGTCAGCCCTGTCGGACAGGCCATGGTGCAAATCCTTATGGTATTTGCCGAACTGGAGCGAAAGACCATCCAACAGCGAGTAAAGGATAACTACTATCAAAGAGGTGAGCGCGGTATGTACCTGGGTGGGCCTGCTCCATTCGGCTTTGAGCGCAAGACCACCAAGCACAACGGGCGCAAGGAAACCAGGCTTGAGCCTGTATGCGCCCAGCAGACCCATATTGCTGCCATGTACGAAAAGTACGGTGCAGGGGCCGCACTATCCGAGATAAGTAAGTGGCTCAACGATAAAGGTATCAAGACGGCCAAGGGCACGGCATGGGACGGCGGGAAGGTAAGCCGCTTGCTGCGAAACCCCGCCTATGTCAAGGCAGACGCCGATGTGTACGCCTACTACATAGACCGAGGCTGCACCGTGACGAACAGCCTGGAAGACTTCATCGGGGTCAATGGCTGCTATCTCTACGGAAAGCGCGAGGCCAACCAGCGCAAGTATACGGATGTGAAAGACCACTGTCTGTCCCTGGCCCCTCACCTGGGCTTTATCGACTCCGAACTATGGCTGCGCTGCCAAAACAGGCTGGATAGAAACTCCCAAATCGGGAACGCTGGTCAGGGGCAGCACTCCTGGCTTTCAGGGCTGGTCAAGTGCGGCAAGTGCGGATACTGCATGACCGTGACCAAATACAAGGACTATCGCTATTTCCGCTGCCGTGGGCAGGATATGCTTAACAACTGTGACGGGCAGAGCATCACGCAGTACGCCGATGCTATTGAAAGCGTTGTGGAGGAAGAACTGTTTGCCAAGCTGAAATCCCTGCCCAAGGTGGAAATGACCAAAGACAGCAAATCCGTCCGAGGGAATAACGCCGCCAAGGCCCGCCTGGTGGAGTTAGAAGGGAAAATCAATAACCTGGTCAACAATCTTGCCGAGTGCAGCGGTGTTACCGTTACTGTTCTCAGCGACAAAATCAATGAGTTAGCGGCAGAGCGGGATGCCATTCTGAAAACGCTGGCAAAGGAAATCAAGGACGAGATTGAAAACCCCTATGAAAAAATCATGGCCCTGGCCGATAACTGGGCCGAAGCCACAATGGATGAGCGAAAGCTGGTAGCCAGCTTGCTCATCGAAAAGGTTCTTGTGGCCGACAACAACATCACCGTTGAATGGAGGATATAAGACAAGGAGGGCTGTTCAAGCAGCCCTCCTTTTTCGCGTCCATTCATACTTATTCGACATTTATTCATTTGTACAGTACATACAGTGCATCCACATCCCACTGGATGGGCTCCATGCCCATGGAGCGGATGGCGTTGATGACGTGGTCGTCATACTCCCCGAAGGGGCAGCGGATGAGGGTGGGGCGGATGCCGGTGAGGGCCTCGATCTTGTCATTGCACAGATTCACATCAGCGATGATCTCCTCCGCCGAGAGGGAATTGTAGTGGTCGTGGGCGTTGGAGTGGTTCATCAGCTCGTTCCCGCTGTCCACGATGGCCTTGGCCTGCTCCGGGTACTGGTCCGCCCAGTTGCCCACCACGAAGAAGGTGCAGCGCACGCCGTACTTGGCCAGAATGTCCAGGATGGCCTGGGTGTTGTCCGCGCCCCACGCCGCGTCGAAGGAGATGGACAGCACCTTGTAGTCCTTCTCCACGCAGTAGATGGGCAGCTGTCGCTGAGTGGCCGAGGCCCCCACGGTCAGCGGGCTGCTCACCGCCCAGAAGATGGCCGCGCAGGCCGCCGCCACCCCCGCCAGGGCCAGCCAGGCCCGCCGCACCAATATGGTCCGCGGCCCCGCCGCCCATTTCACGATCCGCTTTCCGATCATATCCCGCGCCTCCCCGTTGTCTTTTCACAGCAGGGTATGCGCCGGCCCGGGAAATGAGAACCGGCCGCGGGCCTTGCAAAGTCCCCGGGCCGGTGATAAAATGGCCCCGATACTGAATTTCAAAAGGTGGACCCTATGACAGAACAAGTGGCAGAAAACATTTACCGCATCCCGGTGGGTCTCCCCGGAAACCCGCTGAAGGAGCTGAACAGCTACCTCATCCGGGACCCGGCCCGCAGCATCCTCATCGACACCGGCTTCCGCATGGAGCCCTGCCGGGCAGACCTGCTGGCCGGGCTGAGGGAGCTGGACTGCGACCCCGCCCAGGTGGACATCGTGCTCACCCACCTCCACGGGGATCACTCCGGCCTGGCCCCCGACCTGGTGGGTCCGGACCGGCGCATCTACATCGGTGAGATCGACCGCCCCATGGTGGAGGACGGCCCCGCCATCGCCGCCTGCTGGCGGGACACCGCCGCCGGCTTTCTGGCCGCGGGGATGCCCCCCTCCGTCATCGACAACATGAGCGCCAGCAACCCCGCCATCACCTACGCCCCCCGGCCCGGCTGCACCCGGTACGAGAGCCTGCGGGACGGCGACGTCGTCTCCGCCGGCGGCTATCATCTCCGCTGCGTCCTCACCCCCGGCCACACCCCGGGGCACATCTGCCTGTGGGACGAGGAGCACCGCCTGATGTTCACCGGCGACCACGTGCTCTTCGGCATCACCCCCAACATCACCGCCTGGGCCGGGGTGGAGGACTCCCTGGGGAACTACCTGGACTCCCTGCGGGCGGTGCGGGACTATCCGGTGGAGCTGGCCCTCCCCGGCCACCGGCAGACGGGGGACTTCCGCCAGCGGGTGGACCAGCTGCTGGCCCACCATCAGGTCCGGGCGGACGAGGCCGCCCAAATCATCGCCCGGTACCCGGGCAGCACCCCTTACGAGGTGGCCGGCCGCATGACCTGGAGCATCCGGGCCAAATGCTGGGAGGACTTCCCCGATGCCCAGAAGATCTTCGCCGTGGGGGAGTGCCAGTCCCACCTGGACTACCTCCGGCTGCGGGGCCGCATCCGCACGGAGGTGCGGGACGGGCTGGTCCGCTGCTATCCCGCCGGCGCGTAACGCAGAAAAACAGGCCCTCCGGCGCGCGCCGGAGGGCCCTGCTCATTTTTCCGCTATGAATGTCTCCGCCCCCGCCGAGCAGTGGAGGGCCATGTCCTCCGTGATGAGGATGCCCCACGCCCCGTCCAGGCTGTCCAGCAGGGCCATGCCCTCCTCCAGGCCCAGGGCGAACACCGCGGTGCTCAGGGCGTCGGCGTCCACCGACCGGTCGGCGATGATGGTCACGGACAGCAGGCCGTTTTCAATGGGCCGCCCGGTGGAGGGGTCCAGCAGGTGGTGATAGGTCACGCCATCCTGGGTAAAGGCCCGCTCGTACACGCCGGAGGTGACCACCGACTGATCCGTCGCCGTCAGCACGGCCACGGTCTCCCGGCTGCCGGCCTCCGGGTACTGCACCCCTACCCGGAAGGGGCTCCCGCCGGGCTTGCCCCCCACGCAGAGGATGTTGCCCCCCAGGCTCAGCAGGGCGTGCTCCACGCCGTGCTCCAGCAGATAGTCCTTCATGCGGTCGGCGATGTAGCCCTTGGCGATGGCCCCCAGGTCGATGACCGTGCCCGGGTCGGTGATGGTCAGTTCGTTCCCCTCCAGCACCAGCTTTTCATAGCCCACGTGGGCCATGGCCGCCGTCAGGGCCGCCTCCGACGGGGCAGAGGGGTGCCCCGAGGAGAAGCCGTACAGCGCGCTGACGCCCCCCATGGTGATGTCGAACCGGCCGCCGGACAGGGCGCAGTACCCCAGGGCGGTCTCCAGCACCTGCCGCATGGGCTCCGACACGGCGCCGCCCCCGGCGGCGTTCAGGCGGTAGAGCTCGCTGTCCTCATTGGTCCGGGAAAAGATCAGTTCATACTCCCCGCACAGGTCCAGGCAGCCCTGGAGCACCGCCTGGTCCGCGCCGTAGGCCGTAACGGTGATGACCGTGTCCAGGGCGAAGCCCTGGACCTGCCGGGGCTGCGCCGACGTCCCGCAGGCGCTCAAATTCAGCGTCAGCAGCCCGCACAGCAGGAAAAAAAGCCCTCTCCTTCGGAGTTTATCACACATTTTTCTCGCTCGCTCCATGATTTTTCTTGCACTTCTCCCTTTATGTGCTATAATATACGCTGTCATAATTTTAAGCTGTGCACTTCGCTTTTGCAAGTTCTTTTTCTCCCGAAGGGACAGGCAAGGACGGCGGAGCCCTCGGCAGGCCCGCCGCGCGCCGGCGGAGCACAATGCTTAAAAGTGTAAGGAGGAAGGATCGTGTCAATCAAATTGCTGCACGGCGTTCGGCTGCCTCAAAAGGAAGGCACCGCCGACTGCGTCCCCAAGCGGATGCCCGTGCCGGCTGCGGTCACTATCCCGATGTCCATGCATATCGGCGCACCGGCAAAGCCGGTGGTCAAGGCAGGGGACACCGTGAAGGTGGGGCAGCTCATCGCAGAGGCGGGCGGCTTCGTGTCCGCCCCAATCTACTCCAGCGTGTCCGGCACCGTGAAGAAGGTGGAGCAGGTCTCCCCCTTCAACGGCACCAGCAGCATGGGCGTCATCATCGAGACTGACGGCCTGCAGGAGCCCTACGAGGGGCTCACCCCCCCGGAGGTCACGGACCTCCAGAGCTTTGTGGACGCCGTCCGCGCCAGCGGCGCGGTGGGTCTGGGCGGCGCCGGCTTCCCCACCTCGGTGAAGCTGAACGTCAAGCCCGAGCAGGTGGACTACATCTGCGTCAACGGCGCCGAGTGCGAGCCCTACATCACCACCGACACCCGCACCATGATGGATGACGGCGAGCTGCTGGCCGAGGGCATCCGCACCCTGCTGAAGTTCTACCAGCCCAAGCGCCTCTATGTGGTCATTGAGGACAACAAGCCCCAGTGTGTCAAGCGCATGAAGGAGCTCACCGCCGACCTGGCCGACGTGTCCGTCATCGCGCCCCCCTCCCTGTACCCCCAGGGCGGTGAGAAGGTGCTGATCTACAACACCACCGGCCGGGTGGTCCCCGCCGGCAAGCTGCCCATCGACGTGGGCTGCATCGTGATCAACACCACCACCACCGTGGCCATCGCCCGCTATCTCAAAACCGGGATGCCCCTGGTGGAGAAGTACGTCACCGTGGACGGCAGCGCCATCGCCAACCCCCAGAACGTCATCGTCCCCATCGGCACCAAGGTGCAGGATGTGATCGACTTCTGCGGCGGCTTCAAGACCGACCCCGGCAAGGTCATCTTCGGCGGCCCCATGATGGGCATGTCCATGCCGGACACCGACTCCATCGTGGTCAAGAGCACCAACGCCATCCTCTGCTTCGACAAGAAGGACGCCGTCCTGCCGGAGCCCACCGCCTGCATCAAGTGCGGCCGCTGCATCAGCCACTGTCCCCTGAAGCTGATGCCCGCCGATATCGAGACGGCCTACGAGCTGAACAAGCCCGAGGACCTGAAGGCCCTGCAGGTGAACCTGTGCATGGAGTGCGGCTGCTGCTCCTACATCTGTCCCGCCCGGCGTCCGCTGGTCCAGGTGAACAAGCTGGCCAAGCAGATGCTCAATGAGTACAACAACAAGCTGAAGGCCGAGGAAGAGAAGCGCAAGGCCAAGGAAGCGGAAAAGGAGGCGAACAAGGCATGAACGGTCTGATCGTCAACGTCTCCCCCCACATCCGGGCCAAGGACTCCACCCAGACCATCATGCGGGACGTGCTCATCGCGCTGATCCCCGCTGTGGTGGCCTCCGTGATCTTCTTCGGCTTCCGGGCCCTGCTGGTGGAGGTCATCAGCGTGGCCTTTGCCATGTTCTTTGAGTGGGGCTTCGAGAAGGTCTGCAAGCGCAAAAACACCATCGGCGACCTGTCCGCCGCCGTCACCGGCCTGATTTTGGCCCTGAACCTGCCCGTCACCATCCCCGTGTGGCAGATCATCTTCGGCGATCTGGTGGCCATCGTGGTGGTCAAGCAGCTGTTCGGCGGCATCGGCCACAACTTTGCCAACCCCGCCATCACCGCCCGTATCGTCATGCTGCTGGCCTTTGCCGGCCCCATGACCAACTGGGTGGCCCCCAATCTCGCCGCGGCGGACGCCGTCACCTCCGCCACGCCCCTGGTGCTCCTGGGCGAGGGCAAGGCCGTCGATCTGCTGAGCCTGTTCCTGGGCAATGTGGGCGGCAGCCTGGGCGAGACCTCTGCCCTGGCCCTGCTCATCGGCGCCATCTATCTGATGATCCGCAAGGTCATCTCCTGGCACACCCCCGTGGCCTTTGTGGGCACGGTGTTTATCCTGGCCCTCATCAAGGGCGGCCCCGTGTTCGGCCTGGCTGAGATCCTGGCCGGCGGCCTGTTCCTGGGTGCCATCTTTATGGCCACCGACTATGCCACCACCCCGTCCACCAACGCGGGCCGCGTGGTGTTCGGCATCGGCTGCGGCCTCATCACCTGCGTGATCCGCTTCTTCGGCAACTACCCCGAGGGCGTGTCCTTCTCCATCCTGCTGATGAACATCCTCAGCCCCTACATCAGCAAGTGGACCCGCAGCAAGCCGCTGGGAGGTGTGAAGGTATGAGCAAAAGCAAGAGCAATGTGAAGGCGGACTTCGTGGCGCCCATTCTGGTGCTCACCCTGATCTGCCTGGTGTGCAGCGCCATCCTGGCCTACACCAACAAGGTCACCGCCCCCATCATCGAGGAGACCGAGGCCTCCATCGCCGCCGCCGCCCGGAAGGAAGTCCTGCCCGAGGCGGACGACTTCACTGAGGTGGATGCGGACCTGGGCGAGGACAGCTTCGTCACCGCCGTCTACAAGGCCAACAACGGCGCGGGCTACGTCTTTATGATCACCTGCAACGGCTACGGCGGCAAGAACACCATGAACCTCATCTGCGGCATCGGCTCCGACGGAAGGATCGTCGGCACCAAGACCCTGTCCCACGCGGAGACCGCCGGTCTCGGCTCCAAGACCGCCGAGGACGACTTCCGCAATCAGTTCCAGGGTCAGGATTCCTCCCTCAGCGGGGTGGATACCATTTCCGGCGCCACCTTCTCCTCCAACTATTACATCGAGGGCATCCGTTCCGCCTTCGCCGCCTATGAGCTCGTCAGCAAGGAGGGGTGATCCATGAAACATAACAGACTGAACACGCTGACCAACGGCATCATCAAGGAGAACCCCGTGCTGGTGCTGGTGCTGGGCACCTGCCCCACCCTGGCCACCTCCACCCAGGCGTCCAACGCCTTCGGCATGGGCATCGCAGTGACCATCGTCCTGCTGTGCTCCAACATCTTCATCTCCCTGCTGCGCAAGGTCATTTCCGACAAGGTGCGCATCCCCTGCTACATCGTGCTCATCGCCAGCTTCGTGACGGTGGTGCAGATGGTGCTCCACGCCTTCGCCTATTCCATCTACGACGCGCTGGGCATCTACCTGCCGCTGATCGTGGTGAACTGCATCATCCTGGGCCGGGCCGAGATGTTCGCCAACAAGAACTCCGTGCTGGACTCCGCCCTGGACGCCATCGGCATGGGCATCGGCTTTACCCTGACCCTGTTCGTCATGGCCTCCATCCGCGAGATCTTCGGCAACGGCACCTGGTACGGTATGCCCATCCCCGTGCTGGCCGACAACCACATCTCCATCCTCACCATGGCCCCCGGCGGCTTCTGCATCTTCGGCTGCCTCATCGCCCTGGTGAACAAGTTCGGCAAGTATAAGCCCAAGAAGTCCGAGTTCGGCTGCGAGGGCTGCCCCTCCGCCGCCGCCTGCGGCAAGCTGGGCTGTGCCGGCGGCTGTGAGGCCGGAAAGGAGGAGAGCGCGCAGTGAAAGCCATGATCGTCATTATCCTGACTGCTGTGTTCGTCAACAACTACGTGCTGCAGCAGTTCCTGGGCATCTGCCCCTTCCTGGGCGTGTCCAAAAAGCTGGACCAGGCCACCGGCATGTCCGTGGCCGTCATCTTCGTGATGATGCTGGCCACCGCCGTGACCTATCCCATCCAGTACTTCATCCTGGACCGCAACGGCCTGGGCTATATGCAGACCATCGTGTTTATCCTGGTCATCGCCGCCCTGGTGCAGCTGGTGGAGATCATCCTGAAGAAGTACATCCCCGCCCTCCACGCCTCCCTGGGCGTGTACCTGCCCCTGATCACCACCAACTGCGCGGTGCTGGGCGTGTGCATCAACAACGTGGACTCCTACCTGGTGGCCGGCACCTCCTTCGGCTATACCTTCCTGCAGGCCATCCTGAACGCCTTCGGCTCCGGCCTGGGCTTCTTCCTGGCCATGGTGCTGTTCTCCGGCGTCCGCGGCCGCATCGAGGATAACGACGCCCCCGCCGCCTTCAAGGGCCTGCCCATCACCCTGATCGCCGCCGCCATCCTGTCTGTGTCCTTCTTCGGGTTCTCCGGCGTGATCGAGAACCTGTTCGGTTAAGGAGGGCGCGGCTATGAATGGAATCGTGATCGCGATCGTTGTCGTCACCCTCATCGGCATCATCTGCGCGGTGGTGCTGGCTGTGGCCTCCAAGGTCATGGCCGTCCCCGTGGACGAGCGCATCCCCGCCGTCCGGGAGTGCCTGCCCGGCGCCAACTGCGGCGGCTGCGGCTTCGCCGGGTGCGACGGCTATGCCGCCGCCCTGGTGGACGACCCCACCCTGCCCCTGAACCTCTGCTCCCCCGGCGGCGCCGCCGCCGCGGAGAAGCTGTCCGCCGTGCTGGGCCGGTCCGCCGGCACTGTGGAGGCCAAGGCCGCCGTGGTCCACTGCAAGGGCGACTGCAGCGTCACCAGCAAGAAGATGGACTACACCGGCATCCAGACCTGCAAGGCCGCCAAGCTGATGTACGGCGGCCCCGGCCAGTGCACCTACGGCTGTATGGGCCTGGGCGACTGCGCCAACGCCTGTCCCTATGACGCCATCTGCATCGAGAACGGCATCGCCCACGTGGACCTGCGCAAGTGTGTGGGCTGCGGCGCCTGCGCCAAGGTCTGCCCCAACCACGTGATCTCCGTGCTGCCGGTGTCCGCCCCCGTGAAGGTCATCTGCTCCAACAAGGACAAGGGCCCCGCCGTGCGCAAGAAGTGCACCGCCGGCTGCCTGGGCTGCGGCATGTGTATGCGCAAGTGTCCCAACGGCGCCATCACCGTGGTGGACAATCTGGCCGTCATCGACTACGAGAAGTGCACCGGCTGCGGCACCTGCCGCGACGTCTGCCCCGCCAAGTGCATCCTGTAAGTCAGCGGTAAGCCAAACAGGACCCGGCCCGGCTGAGTTCAGCCGGGCCGGGTTTTTGCTGTTTACTCCGGGTAAAATTTGCGGTAGAATAGCAGACAAAGGAAGTGACGCCCGTGCCCGCCAAAAAGCGCCGGAAAAACGACATCATCCTCATCGCGGCCCTGCTGCTCCTGGCGGGGGCGGCGCTGCTGTGCGTCCGCCTGACCCGCTCCGCCGGCGGCACCGTGCGGGTCACGCTGGACGGCAAAGTAGTGGCCCAGCTGCCCCTGGGGGCGGACTGCACCCGGGTGTTCGAGAGCGAGCGCGGCAGCAACACCGTGGTCATCCGGGACGGCGGCGTGTCCGTCACCGAGGCAGACTGCCCGGACAAGGTCTGCGTGAACCAGGGGGTCATCCGCTACAGCGGAGAGAGCATCGTCTGCCTGCCCCACAAGCTGGTGGTGACGGTGGTGGGCGGGCCCTCCTCCGGGCTGGACGCCACCGCCGGGGAGGTGGGCCCGTGAAGGCGAAGCGGCTGGCCCTCTGCGGGCTGCTGACGGCCCTGGCCCTGGTGCTGTCCTATCTGGAGTCCCTGGTGCCCCTGGGGTCCCTGTCCTTCTTCGTGCCGGGGGTGAAGCTGGGCCTGCCCAATCTGGCCATCCTGTTCGCCCTGTACAGGCTGGGCTTCAAGGAGGCGGCGGTGATCTCCCTCATCCGGGTGCTGCTGGTGTCCCTGCTGTTCGGCAACGTGTTCAGTCTGGCGTACAGCGCCGCCGGAGCGGCGCTGGCGCTGGCGGTCATGGGTCTGCTTCGGCACAGCGGGAAGTTCGGCACCGCCGGGGTCAGCGTGGCTGGGGCGGTGGCCCACAACGTGGGCCAGATTTTAGTGGCCATGGCCGTGCTGGAGACGGGGGCCATCGCGGCCTACCTGCCGGTGCTGCTGCTGACGGGCACGGCGGCCGGCGTGGCCATCGGTCTGGTGAGCGCCGTGCTCATCGACCGCGTCAAAGTATAGCGGCCAAGGGCAACCGCAGCAGAGGTCCTCATCTGTACCTTGGAACGGTCGAAATGGCGGCCACGTATCGGGCCTGTGACACTGCAAAAAAGTTCCCCGGGCTGGCGCCCGGGGAACTTTTTGTTTTACCGCTCCTTCCCGAGGAAGAACAGGGCCACCGTGCCGGGGCCGGAGTGGGCGCCGATAACGGGGCCCACGTCGCACACCAGGTCCACCTTGGCGCCGCACTTGGTCCAGAGCATATTTTTCAGGGTCTCCACATCCGCCAGGCAGTCTCCGTGGGAGATGTAGATGGGGCCCTCGCCGGGCTTCTCCGCCAGGGCCAGATAGCGGTCCGCCAGCGCCTCCAGGGAGGCCTTACGGCCCCGGACCTTGGCCTTGGGGGTCAGGTGGCCCTCGTTATCCGTGTGGAGCACGGGCTTGATGCCCAGCATCCCGCCCAGCAGGGCCGCGGCGGCGCTCACCCGGCCGCCCCGCTTCAGATATTTCAGGTCCTCCACCGTAAACCAGTGGCACAGGTGAGGGATGGTGTCCCGGGCAAACTGGGCGGCCTCGTCCAGCGTGGCGCCGGCCCGCTTGCGCTCCACCACCAGGCCCACCAGCATCCCGAAGCCCGCGGAGGCGCACAGGGTGTCCACCGCCTCCACCCGGCGGCCGGGGTACTCCTCCTCCAACTCACGGGCGGCCATCAGGCCGGACTGGCAGGTGGCGCTCAGGCCGGAGGAAAAGCCCAGGTACAGCACGTCCCGGCCCTGCTTCAGCTCCTCCTCAAAGGCCCGCTTGAAGGTGTCGGTGTTCACGGCGGAGGTGGTGGCCACCATGCCCTTGCGCATCCGGGCATAGAACTCTTTGGCCTCCATCTCGCCGTTGGCCCACTCCTTGTTTTCCCCCTCGAAGCGGAAGCTCAGGCTCTCGCAGCGGACGCCCCATTCGGCCAGCAGCGCGGGGGGCAGGTCGCAGGCGGAGTCGGTAAAGATCACATAGTCAGACATAAGCAGTACCTCCTGTCGGTTTTCCCCTTCAGCATACAGAAGGTCCCCGGCAAAGGCAAGCTACCGCTGTCTCCCGGAGGTAGCGGGCCTGTTCCGGGGGTGTAGAGCCGGGGGATATTCCCCTCTACCGCCGGGAGAATTTACACATTTTTCATTGTAATCGGGGCAAAATTGTGCTATATATGAAGGAGAAGTACGGAAGGGAGGTTCCCCATGGAGGACCTGAAGCAGATCGCCGCCAAAAACATCACCGAGCTCCGCCGGGCCGCGGGCATGACCCAGATGGAGCTGGCCGCCCGGCTGAACTACTCGGATAAGGCCGTTTCCAAGTGGGAGCGGGGGGAATCCCTGCCCGACGTGGCGGTGTTCAAGCAGCTGGCCGACCTGTTCCAGGTGACGGTGGACAGCCTGCTCAGCGAGAAGAAGCCCGTCCGGGCGGACCGGGAGGCCTTCCGGGGCCGGGAGCTGCGCAACCGGGCCATCATTCTGGGCATCAGCCTGCTGCTGGTGTGCCTGGCGGCCACCCTGACCTTCGTGATCCTCAACCTGGTGGCGGGGGTCCGGGCCATCCACTGGCTGGCCTTTCTCTACGCCGCGCCGGTGTGCGTCATCGTGTGGCTGGTGTTCAACACCCTGTGGTTCAACCGGCGGCGGAACTTCCTCATCATCTCCCTGCTGGTGTGGTCGGTGCTGGCCTGCGTCCACCTGACGCTGCTGCAATTCGGCTTCAACGTCTGGCTCATCTACCTGCTGGGCATCCCGGGGCAGGCCATCATCCTGCTGTGGTCCCAGCTGAAATTCGGAAAGCCGGTCTGACCGACGCAATGACCCGGAGAGCCGCCATGCGGCCCTCCGGGTCTGTTTTTGTATCTGCGGTCAGGCTCTCAATAGGCGATGCGCACGGCGCCGGGCAGGGCCCTGACCACCGTCTCCGCCCGCCGGCCGCCGAACTCGCCGTCCACCGTCCAGGCCAGGGCCTCGTCGCACTGGAACACGATCTCGCTGGCGTTGAAGGTCTCCACCGTGCCGTGGGAGGGGAATTTCATGGCCGTGACGGCGGAGATCACGTTCTGCCAGTCGGCCAGATTCTGAAGCCTCCGCACCAGCATGACCTCGAACCGGCCGTCGTTCAGCTTCACATGGTCCTTGGGCAGGCGCATGACCCCGCCCACCGACAGGGTGTTGCCCACCATGCCGTAGATGAAATCCCCGGTGATGGGGGTGCCGCCCCGGGGCACCACGGTCATGCGGTAGCTGGGCACGTTCACCAGCTGGCCCGCCCCCTCCAGCACGTAGGAGAAGTGGCCCAGGATGTTCTTCATGCTCTGGGGCGTGGAGTAGGACACCTCGGTGAACAGCCCGAAGGCGGACACGTAGGTGAAGCTGCGGTCGCCGCAGCGGCCGATGTCCACCGGCTCCCCGGGGGCGGCGCAGGCCGTGCGGGCCAGGGCCTTGATGTCCTTGGGCAGGCCCAGGCTGCGGGCAAAGTCGTTGGTGCTGCCCATGGGGAGATAGCCCAGCACCGGGCGGCGCTCCTCCGGCAGGGCCAGCAGGCCGGACACCGTCTCGTTCAGCGTGCCGTCGCCGCCGCAGCACACCACCCGGTCGTATTCCGCGGCGTGGAGGCGGACGGTCTCCTCCGCATCCCCCCGGGCGGCGGTGGGGTGGACGGTGAGCTCATACCCCTGGGCGGACATCTCCTCCAGCGCTTCGGACAGGATGGCCCGGGACCGCTGCCGCCCGGCGTTGGGGTTGTAAATGTAAAGAAGGCGCTTCATGCTGTGATCCCTCCGTAAAAATTGCCTTTCTTTTCCCTATGATTATAGCCAAATCCGGCGGAGGAAGCAAGAAATAAACTGTGAACAGATGCGCTTGAAAAGCCGGTCGGAATTGGGTACAATGGGCTTCCACACAGCAAATCGACACAGCAAGGACGTGATCAGCTTGGATCAGAAGGCCCTCCGCGCCGCCTTTCCCCACACCGTTCCGGTGCTGATGGGCTATCTGGCCATCGGCATGGTCTTTGGCTGGATGCTGTCCGCCATCGGGTACGGCCCCCTGTGGGCCCTGCTCATGTCCTGCACCATGTACGCCGGCAGCGGGCAGTACCTGGCGGTGGGCCTGCTGGAGCAGGCCGCCCCCCTCACCACCATGATCTTCCTCACCTTTGTCATCAGCTTCCGCCACATGGTGTACGGCCTGTCTCTGCTGAGCAAGCTGAAGGGCGCCGGCTGGCGCAAGCTGTACATCATCTTCGCCCTGACGGACGAGACCTACGCCCTGCTGGCCGGCGTCACCCCGCCGGAGGGGGTGGACGAGAAGAGGTTCTTTTTCTGGATCGCCCTGCTGGACCACGTCTACTGGATCGCCGGGTCCATGGTGGGGGCGCTGGCGGGCTCCCTCATCACCATCAACACCGAGGGCATCGACTTCGCCATGACCGCCCTGTTCCTGGTCATCGCCGTGGGCCAGTGGCAGGCCAGCCGCAGCCACTTCCCCGCCCTGCTGGGGGCGGGCGGCACCCTGGCGTGCCTGCTGATCTTCGGCGGGGACAACGGGCAGTTCCTCATCCCGGCCCTGGCGGTGCTGGTGATCGGCCTGCTGTGCGCCCGGCCCAGGCTGGACCGCCCCGCGGATGCCCTGCCCCAGGAAGGAGCTGATGCGCCGTGAGCACCACCCGAGTCCTCATCTCCATCCTGGCCATGGCCGCCGTCACCTTTCTCACCCGGGCGCTCCCCTTCCTGCTGTTCGGCCGGGGCGGGCGGGTGCCCAAGGTGGTCCTCTACCTGGGCCAGTATCTGCCCCCGGCGGTGATCGCCATGCTCATCGTCTACTGCCTGAAGGGGGTCACCTTCACCTCCCCCGCCGGGTGGGCCCCCTCCCTCATCGCCTGCGGGGCGGTGGTGGGGCTCCACCTGTGGAAGAAAAACAACCTCATCTCCATCTTCGGCGGCACCATCCTCTACATGGTGCTGGTGCAGGTGGTGTTCAAGTAAAAAACGCCCCGCCGTCACAGACGGCGGGGCGCTTTTCATGTGGTCAGCTCCACGATGGTCCGGGCGAAGAGCCGCCCGGCGGTGATGGCCTCCTGGAGGGTGTTGCCGTGGGTGCCGATCTCCAGCAGGATCTCCCCGGTGGACTGGTGCTGGTTGAAGCGGGAGGGCCGCAGGACGATGGGCCGGGCCAGGGTGGCCCACTTGGCGCACAGGGCGTCCTGGATCTCCACCGCCAGGGAGAGGTTCACCCGCCAGTTGGGGTGGGTCTGGCCCATGGCGTCGGTGCCCATGACCATCATCACCTGGGCGCAGTTGTCCACCGTACCCGCCACGGTCTTGTAGATGGTGCTGCCGTCGGCGGTCTCCAGGGCGTCCCGGTGGAGGTCGATGACCAGCTGGATGGAGGGGTACTCCTTCAGCCACTGCTCCACCGCCGCGGAGGAGCGGATGTAGGCGTCGTTGTAATTGGGGTAGTCGAACAGGGTGGTGTCGTGGATGACCTGGATGCCCGCCGCCTCCAGAATGGCGGTCATCTCCGTGCCCACCCGGACGATGTTGTGCTCGATGTCCCGGGTGCGGTAGCGGTCGCTCTCCTCGTAGACGTCGTCCTCCTCGGGGGTGTATGCCTCGGTGGCGTGGGAGTGGAAGATGAGCACCTGGGGCCCCTCCCCCGTCAGGTCCAGCCTCGGCGCGTTGGCCAGCAGCTGTTGGATGTCCACGGTGTAGTCCGTGTGGTTGTAGATGGCGATGTTTTCCCAGGTAATGTACTTGGCGGAGGAGCCCGCCACCATAGTCCTGCCGATGATGTTCCCCGGCTGCTGGGACGCCGTGGGCTCCGGCTCCTCCCCGCCGCCGGTGGGGACGGGCTCCGGGCCGTCGGTCTCGATGGGCTCCGGCTCGCCGCTGGGGGCGGGCAGCCGGTCCAGCAGGGCGGCCTGGGCCAGCACCAGCCGGTCCCAGAAGGGCAGGCCCTCCCCCGCCGGGACGCCCAGCTCCGCGCGCACGGCGGACTCCGCCAGGCCGCTCTCGGCCAGGGCGGCGGACAGCCATTGCCCCAGGCCGGACAGGTCCGCCGTCAGCCACACCAGCCACAGGGCGGCCGCCCCCAGGAAAATGGCGGCGCACTGCCGCAGCAGCCGCCGTCCCCCGCCGCTCGTCCGATTCTTTCGCATAGGATCACCTCATGGACAATCTATGCGGCGCGGACGACTGTCAGAACAAAAGCAGCCCCTCCCATCAGGAGGGGCTGCTTTGTGACTCGGTTCAGTCGCCGGTGCGGTAGCGCTTCTGGGGCACGTAGGTGCAGTGGAGCAGCTCGTGGGCCTTATGGCTGCCGGGCTCGCCCAGGTAGGTCTCGTACAGCTCCTTGACCACGGGGCTCTCGTGGCTCTTGCGGTACTCCATGCCCTGGTCCTGCTTGTAGAGGGCCCTGGCCCGCAGGGCCCGCAGGTCCACAAAGGACCGCTCCACGGAGGAGTGCAGCGGCTGGCCGCCGCCGTTGACGCAGCCGCCGGGACAGGCCATCAGCTCCACAAAGTCGTAGTGCAGGTCCCCGGCGCGGATGCCGTCCAGCACCTGCTTGGCGTTGGCCAGGCCGGAGGCCACGCACACCCGCACCGTGCGGCCGGGCAGGTCGTAGCTGGCCTCCTTGATGCCCTCGGTGCCGCGGACCTCGTGGAATTCCAGGGGGCCCATCTCATTGCCGGTGACCTTGGCCACCACGGTGCGCAGGGCGGCCTCCATGACGCCGCCGGTGGCGCCGAAGATCACCGACGCGCCGGTGGAGATGCCCAGCATGGGGTCGAAGTCGGCGTCGGGCAGGCGGTCGAACATCATGCCCGCCTGGGTGATCATCCGGGCCAGCTCCCGGGTGGTGAGGGAGGCGTCCACGGGCATACAGCCGTTGCGCATCCGCTGCTCCTCCCGCTTGACCTCGTACTTCTTGGCGGTGCAGGGCATGATGGACACCACATAGATGTCCTTGGGATCGATGCCCGCCTTCTCGGCGTAATAGCTCTTCACCAGGGCGCCGAACATCTGCTGGGGGGACTTGCAGGTGGACAGGTTGGGGATGAAATCGGGGTAGTGCTGCTCGCAGAAGCGGATCCAGCCGGGGGAGCAGGAGGTGATGAGGGGCAGGTCCTCCCCGTCCTTCAGCCGCTGGAGGAACTCGGTGCCCTCCTCCAGGATGGTCACGTCGGCGGCGGCATCCACGTCAAAGACCTTGTCGAAGCCCAGCCGCCGCAGGGCGGACACCATCTTGCCCTCCACGTTGGAGCCCACGGGCATCCCGAAGCACTCGCCCAGGGTCACGCGGACGGAGGGGGCGGGGCCCACCACCACATGCTTGGCGGGGTCGTGCAGGGCGGCCAGCACCTCGGCGGTGGAGTCCTTCTCCGCCAGGGCGCCGGTGGGACAGGCCACGATGCACTGGCCGCAGGAGACGCAGTCCACCTCGGCCAGGTCCCGCTCGAAGGCGCAGCCGATGTGGGTGAGGAAGCCGCGGTCGTTGGTGCCGATGACGCCCACGGACTGCAGCTTCCGGCAGGCGGACACGCAGCGGCGGCACAGGGACACGCAGCGGCGGCACAGGATGCACTTGGAGTTGTCCCGCACCAGATGGGGAGCGGACGCCTCGATCTGGGGCAGGATGTTGTCGCCGGCGTAGCGCACGGCGTCGATGCCCAGGTCGGCGGCCAGCTGGCGCAGCTCGCACTGGGCGTTGCGGGAACAGGTCAGGCAGTCCATCCGGTGGTTGGACAGGATCAGCTCCAGGGTCAGCCGGCGGGAGTGGCGCACCTTCTCCGTGTTGGTGAGGACCTCCATCCCCTCGCTGACGGGGTAGACGCAGGCGGCCATCAGGGAGCGGGCGCCCTTCACCTCCACCACGCAGATGCGGCAGGCGCCGATCTCGTTGACGTCCTTCAGGAAGCAGAGGGAGGGGATCTTAATGCCGGCGGAGTAGGCCGCCTCCAGCACCGTGGTCCCCTCGGGAACGGTGACTGGGATGTTGTCGATGGTCAGGTTTACCATTTTCTTTTCCATATTCGTCACGCTCCTCTCAGGCACGGATGATGGCGTCAAAGCGGCAGTTCGCCTTGCACAGGCCGCACTTGATGCACTTGTGGGGGTCGATGGTGTGGGGCACCTTCACCATGCCGGAGATGGCCCCCACGGGACAGTTCTTGGCGCACAGGGTGCAGCCCTTGCACTTGCCGGGGTCGATGGTGAAGCGCAGCAGGTCGCGGCAGACGCCGGCGGGACAGCGCTTCTCCACCACGTGGGCCACGTACTCGTCCCGGAAGTAGCGCAGGGTGGACAGCACGGGGTTTGGGGCGGACTGGCCCAGAGCGCACAGGGCGGAGGATTTCAGGTGCTGGCACAGCTCCTCGATGGTGTCCAGGTCCTCCAGGGTGCCCTCGCCCCGGGTGATCTTGTCCAGCAGGTCGTACAGCCGCTTGGTGCCGATGCGGCAGGGGGCGCACTTGCCGCAGGACTCGTCCACGCAGAACTGGAGGAAGAACTTGGCGATGTCCACCATGCAGTTGTCCTCGTCCATGACGATGAGGCCGCCGGAGCCCATCATGGAGCCGATGGCGGTGAGGGAGTCGTAGTCGATAGGGGTGTCGATAAGCTCGGCGGGGATGCAGCCGCCGGAGGGGCCGCCGGTCTGGGCGGCCTTGAACTTCTTCCCGTTGGGGATGCCGCCGCCGATGTCCTCGATGATGGTGCGCAGGGTGGTGCCCATGGGGATCTCCACCAGGCCGGTGTTGGTGATCTTGCCGCCCAGGGCAAAGACCTTGGTGCCCTTGGACTTCTCGGTGCCGATGGCGGCGAACTTCTCCCAGCCGTTGTTGAGGATCCAGGTGATGTTGGCGTAGGTCTCCACGTTGTTCAGCAGGGTGGGCTTGGCAAACAGGCCCTTGTTGGCCGGGAAGGGCGGGCGGGGCCGGGGCTCGCCCCGGTGGCCCTCGATGGAGGTCATGAGGGCGGTCTCCTCGCCGCAGACGAAGGCGCCGGCGCCCAGCCGCAGCTCCAGGTCAAAGCTGAAGCCGGAGTCCAGGATGTTCTTGCCCAGCAGACCGTACTTCCGGGCCTGGCCGATGGCGATCTCCAGGCGCTTGACGGCGATGGGGTACTCGGCGCGGACGTAGATGTAGCCCTGGCTGGAGCCGATGGCGTAGCCGGCGATGGTCATAGCCTCGATGACGGAGAAGGGGTCGCCCTCCAGCACGGACCGGTCCATGAAGGCGCCGGGGTCGCCCTCGTCGGCGTTGCAGCAGACGTACTTCACGCCGTCCTCGCTGACGGCGTCGTGGGTGAACTGCCACTT
>CAVJBM010000012.1:0-8166 GCA_963647775.1 Anaerovibrio sp. | reverse complement strand
ACGAGGTCATGGACGTGCCCGACCGCATCCTCGTCATGTACGAGGGCGAGATCGTGGGCGAACTGGACCCAAAAAAGACCACCCAGGAGGAGCTTGGTCTCTACATGGCCGGCGCCAAGAGAGATGAGGTGAAAGCATGAAGCGCAATCTGCTGAAAAATAATGCCGTTCAGTCCCTCATCGCGGCGCTGCTGTGCATCGTGCTGGGTATGCTCATCGGCTACATCGTGCTGCTGTTCATCAACCCCGCCGGCGCGGGGGAGGCCATCCTGGCCGTCATTAAGAACTTCTTCACCTATAACCGGCCGGAGGCCCGCCTGAAGTACCTGGGCAACACCCTGGTGCGCACCGCGCCCCTGTTGATGTGCGCCCTGTCCGTGCTGTTCGCCTACAAGGTCGGCCTGTTCAACATCGGCGCCGCCGGGCAGTATGTGGCCGGTGCCTGCGCCAGCCTGTACGCCGCTCTGGCCTGGGGCTGGGGCTGGCTGCCCTGTATGCTGCTGGCCATCGTGTCCGGCTCCCTGCTGGGCGTCATCGTGGGCCTGCTCAAGTCCTACTGCAACGTGAACGAGGTCATCTCCGGCATCATGCTCAACTGGATCGGCCTGTACACCGCCAACATGATCCTCACCAACGTGAAGGAGGACACCAGTCCCTACACTTTCCAGATGACCAGCTTCGGCAAGCAGGCCATCCTGCCCTCCCTGGGCCTGGGCAAGCTGTTCAACAACAACAAGTATGTGACCATCGCCATCCCGCTGTCCATCGTGATCGCCATCGTGGTCTGGGTGGTGCTGGACAAGACCCGCTTCGGCTATGAGCTGCGGGCCACCGGCAACAACAAGAACGCCGCCAAGTACTGCGGTATGGCGGAAAAGCGCAACATCATCCTGACGCTGGTCATCGCCGGCGCCATGGCCGGCCTGGGCGGGGCGCTGCTCTATCAGTCCGGCTACGAACAATGGTCCTGCACCCAGTCCTCCGTGCCGGCCATGGGCTTCAACGGCATCGCGGCCACCTTCCTGGGCGGCCTGAACCCCGTCGGCACCATCTTCGCCTCCTTCTTCATCCAGCACATCACCGCCGGCGGCGCCTACGTGGACAAGACCATGTACTGCGCGCAGATCTCCGATCTGATCTCCGCCATCATCATCTACCTGTGCAGCTTCGTGTTCTTCCTGAAGTACGCCATGAACCGCGCCATTGCCCGCCATGAGGAGAAGCGGCGGCTGGCGGAGCTGGCGGCACAGACCGTGCCGGATGCGGCTGAGTCCGGGAAGGGAGGCGAGGCAGAATGATACTGTTGATCCAATACACGCTGATCTTTGCCTCCGTGCTGCTGCTGGTGGCCCTGGGCGGCTGCTTTGCCGAGCACTCCGGCGTTATCAACCTGGGTCTGGAGGGCATCATGGTCATGGGTGCCCTGGGCGGCGCGCTGGCTATGCGCTACCTGCCGTCCTCTCTGCCCGGCGGGGTGATCGTTCTGCTGGTCATGCTGGCAGCCATCCTGTTCGGCATGATCTACTCCTGCCTGCTGGGCGTGGCCAGTATCAACTTCAAGGCGGACCAGACCATCGTGGGCACCGCCATGAACATCCTGGGCACCGCGGCGGCCACGGTCATCGTCAAGGCCATCAATATCTCCACCAACCCGGATGACGTGTCCTCCACCATCCAGTACGCCGTGCCCAAGCGCGCCTTTACCGTCAGCATCGGCAAGTTCGAGTTCAACTGGTTCATGCTGGTGGCGGTGATCGCCCTGGCGGCGGCCTACATCGTGCTGTACAAGACCCGCTTCGGCCTGCGCCTGATGGCCTGCGGCGAGCACCCCCAGGCGGCGGACTCCGTGGGCATCAACGTCTACAAGATGCGCTGGGCCGGCGTGCTCATCTCCGGCCTGCTGGGCGGCCTGGGCGGCATCTGCTACATCCTGGCCGGCGTGTCCGAGTGGCGGTTCGAGTACGGCGTGGCCGGCTTCGGCTTCCTGTCCCTGGCGGTCATGATCTTCGGCCAGTGGAAGCCCATCCGCATCGCCCTGGCGGCGCTGCTGTTCGGTCTGTTCCGGGCCCTGTCCAACGTCTACATGGGCTTCGACTTCCTGGTGACGCTGAAGATCCCCAGCGCCGTCTACAACATGCTGCCGTATATCATCTCTCTGGTGGTCCTGGCCTTCACCTCCAAGAAATCCAGGGCACCCAAGGCAGAAGGAATCCCCTACGACAAGGGCCAGCGGTGACCTATCCCCGGCGAATAAGAGCGGGACGGCTTCGGCCGTCCCGTTTCTGCGGGAAACAACCGGAGTGTCGAAAAGTGTCGAACGAAATATGTTCCATTTTGGGCGTTTGAGGTGTAACATTAAGCATACAGAAAGAAATGCTGAAAGGGGTAGTTCACATGGTTGAGGAACAGAAGGCGATCGAGCATGTGGTCCGTTCTCTTGGTCTGTCCGGTCGTGCGCTCTCGTCAAGGCAGCTGATCCTGGCTGTGGAACTGGCCTACCGGGACAGGACGCTGCTGCAGTATGTGACCAAGGGGCTCTACATCGAGGTTGCTGCCAGGGGCGGTCACTCCAACTGGAAGTCGGTGGAGCGCAATCTGCGCATCGCCAGGGACCGAGCCTGGGAGCGCGCCGATCGGGGCCTTTTGAACCAGCTGGCGGGCTATGAGCTGAAGGAGAAGCCCACCACCGGCGAGTTCATCGATATGCTCTGCTATCGTCTGGACCAGGAACTGCGCTTTAATTATTGAGCCGGGCCAGTATTCCACCAAGAAAAAGCGCCGCGCGGACGATCTGTTGTCCGCGCGGTGCTTTTTTGAAAAGTTTTTTTGAGACGGAACTTTTTCCCTTCCGATGCGTCTATACACACAGATGGCTGCGTAGACATCGAATAGACCCAAGGAAAGGAACTTTGCCATGAAAAAAATTTTGCCCGCTATACTGATCTTTGTGCTTGCACTGGCCGTCGCGATCCCGGCGTTTGCCAGCGGCGAGCGTGAAAAGCAGGAGGCTGCGCCCGCCTGCACCGTTCTGGTGGGGCTGGAGGAGCAGGAACTGGAACTGGCGGACCGCCCCTATGAAAAGGACGGCGTGCTGATGATCCCGCTGTGCGAGGTGGCCGACGCGTTGGGCCTCCGGGTGGAGCAGGATCCCGACACGGGCGCCGTCACGGTGGATGATGATTACATCCAGAGCGCCGTGGTCACCCCGGGCAAGGCGGCCGTGACCTTTACGGGCCGCCTGCAGGTCATCGACATGAGCCGGGAGGTCGAGCTCCAGGCCGCGGCTGCGGTCCGCAGCGGCTGCGTCTATGTGCCCGCCAGCTTTTTTGAGGAGTTCTTCTTTGATGTGACCATCGGGGACGGTACGGTCACCCTTGCTCCGCAGATGGCAGAGCTTTGCGAGATTGGATAACAGAAAGAGCCCCTGGGACCACGTCCCAGGGGCTCTTTTTATTTGCGGGCAGGGGAGAGGCTCACTCCACGAGACCGCTCTCCTTCAGCAGCAGTTCGATGTCGGTGCCCCGTACCTTGGACAGGAAGATCTTTACCAGTTCGCGCTCGCCGAAGTTCAGCTTGGCGTCGGTGATGGGCTTCTTGTCGATGGCGTAGTAGCAGGCCCGCAGCAGTTCACGCACGTCGTACTTGCTGCCCCAGACCTCGGGCACGCCGCGGTCCACGTTCAGCAGGGTGTAGACGGCCTCCATGCCGGTGCGGATGGAGTACTCGGTGGTGAAGATGGTGTCCCGGGGAGTCTCAGCAAACTGGCCGACAAAAGCGAAGTTCACCGCGCCGGTGGGCACCACCAGGGGCCGGTCCTCCTGCTTGCGGGGCTGGAAGAAGGCGTTGATATAGGGCATATAGCAGGTGGTGGTGTTGCAGGCGGTCTTGGCCAGTTCCTCGATGCGGTCGGTGGGTACGCCGATGTGGTACAGCCACTCCCGGCAGACCTCTTCGCCGGTGCACTCCCGCATGGGCTTCTTCACGAAGTTGCCCTCGCGGTCGGTGTGCAGGGAGTAGACCCACACCAGGATGTCATCCTTGTTCTGGGACTTGAACTGGGGCTGGCGGTTGATGGTCCAGGACAGATACCAGTTCTCGGTGCTGTCCTTCACGGTGACGATGCCGCCGGTGGTGACCTTGCCGGAGCGGGGATCGCGCTTGCAGATGTCCATGATGTGCTTGATGATCTCCTCGTTGGAGGTCTGCACCGTGGCGCTCATCCAGTTGGTGGCCTCCACGTCGTCGCAGAAGGTGTCGGGGTTGCCGTACTCGCCGTGGTCGGCCTGGGCGGCGATGTTCTTCCACAGATCCCAGGACTCGCCGCAGCCGTTCTTGATGCCGGACAGGTCGGGGGCGTGGGTCTGGTCGCCGTAGCAGGAGGTGTCGGTGCAGCAGCCGTTGGTGATGAACACCAGATCGTCCTCGATGAGGTCGATGGTCTGCTCCTGGCCGTCCTTCACGTAGACGATCTGCTTGGCCACCTGCCTGCCGCCCTCGTGGGCGATGACCACGTTCTTCACGTCCATGCCGTACTCCACCTTGACGCCGTGGCTCTCCAGGTACTTGACCAGCGGGAGGATCATGCTCTCATACTGATTGTACTTGGTGAAGCGCAGGGCGCTGAAGTCGGGCAGGCCGTCGATGTGGTGGACGTAGCGGCAGAGGTAGCGCTTCATCTCCAGGGCGCTGGACCAGCGCTGGAAGGCGAACATGGTCTGCCAGTACAGCCAGAAGTTGGTGTTCCAGAAGGAGGCGGGCATGACCTCAGAAATGCTCTTGTCCTCCAGCTCCTTCTCGGGGGTCAGGAACAGCTTGGACAGGGCCAGGGCGGAGTCCTTATCCAACTCAAACTTCTTGTCGGTGTGGGCGTCCTCGCCGCAGTTGACGGTGGCCCGGCAGAGGGAGTAGTTGGGGTCGTGCTTGTTGAGCCAGTAGTACTCGTCCAGCACGGAGACCTCGGGGTTCTCAATGGAGGGCACGTCCCGGAACAGGTCCCACATGACCTCAAAGTGGTTGTCCATCTCGCGGCCGCCCCGCATATAGAAGCCCTTGGTCACGTCCTTGCGGCCGTCGCAGCTGCCGCCGGCCAGGTCCAACTTCTCCAGCAGGTGGATGTGCTCGCCCTTCATCTGGCCGTCGCGGACCAGGTAGAAGGCGGCGGCCAGGCCGGCCAGACCGGTGCCGATGATATAGGCGGACTTGCGGTCGACGCCCTCGGGCTTTTCGGGGTGGGCAAAGGCTTCGTAGTTACCAGCGGAATAATACATAACGGGTTCCTCCTGTTTTTTGATTTCTGACGTGAGTGTAGCATTTCCATTCCGCGGGAACAATAGACAGAACGCGCCCTGTGACAAAGATTTTATCACAGGGCGCGCAGCTGTATAAAATTTTATCATTGGGGCCGTTTTGATAAAAACAGGGGAGAGGTCAGCCGTGGTCGGTGCGGAAGCGCTCCAGCGCGGCGGCCACCGACCCCTGCACCACCAACGCCAGCCGGCGCACCAGGGGCTCCGGCTCGGCCTTCATGTCCCCGGCCACCCACTCCAGCATGACGCCCACAAAGACGTAGGAGTACACCTGGGCGATGAAGGCCTTGTCCTCGTCCCGGACGGACATGCCAACAGATTCCTCCTCCACCACGCCGCGGATGAGCCCGTCGGTGAGGGAGACCAGATACTGCTCCACCCGCTCCCGGCTGACGCAGCGATGGACATTCATTACCAGCAGCTTATTCTCCTTTACAGCACGGAAGATGTCGATAAATCCTTCTTCCCAAGTGTCGTGGGTCTTTTTCTCCTGGAGGACCCGGGCAGTATCCTCCAGGCAGGACCACTCCACCAGATCATAGATATCCTTGAAATGGTAGTAGAAGGTCATGCGGTTGATGCCGCAGTCCTCGGTGATGTCGCTGACGGTGATCTTATTCAGTGGTTTTTGCAGCAGCAGCTTTTTCAGTGACGCTTCCAGCGCGCGCTTGGTAATCTGAGACATGGCGATCCTCCTTTTGAGAATAGGGCGGGTCCGGCGGGGAAAGCTATCGGGGCACGGCCGGCATCATTCCGACGTCTGTGCCTTTAAGATAAAATGGTTCTTGTGAAAGCTTAGCAGACCTTCATCCCGCATCCGGCCCAGTTCCTTAGACAGGGCGCTCCGGTCCAGATTCAGGTAGTCCGCCATCTGCTGGCGGTCGAAGGGGATCTGGAAGGAGGGGCTC
Organism: Anaerovibrio sp.; assembly: GCA_963647775.1. Classification (GTDB taxonomy): domain Bacteria; phylum Bacillota; class Clostridia; order Oscillospirales; family Oscillospiraceae; genus Enterenecus. Next base: position 1,953 of record CAVJBM010000012.1, on the reverse strand, counting down.
CCGGCCCGGACAGCCTGAGCAGACAGGTAGGTCAGCAGCCGCCCCCGCACCGACTTCGGGGCGGTGCAGAAGCTGCGCCCGGTGAGGGCGAGGTTTTTGTGCACGGAGATGGACAGCAGGTTGCGCAGCAGCTTGTCCCGCCAGGGGGCGGCGTGGGGACAGGACTGGACGGCGGCCAGGTCCAGGAAGCAGATCTCGCAGTCCTGGGCGGCCACGGCGTCCACCATCAGCGGCTCACCGCACCAGGCGTAGCTTTCGGCAAAGACCTGGCCGGCGGGGATGTCGCTGAGCAGGCTCTTGTTCCCCCACAGGTCCACGCTCTCGATGTCCACCCGGCCGGACACGACGATGCCCAGCTCCCGGACGGTGTCCCCCGCACGGAGGATGACCTGATCCTTTTCAAACCGGGCCCGGCGCATACAGCCGCAGGCGCGCATCTCCTCCAACTCGGCGCGCTCCAGTCCGCGAAACAGAGGTGCTTGCAGCAAATTCATAAAAAACCTTCTTTTTCGTGGTTATGACAACCGAATCATTACCGCTATCATACTATACTTGAGCCAGAAAAACAAGGAGGTATCTGTGATGATCCGGAAAATCATTCACATTGATGAGGAGAAGTGCAACGGCTGCGGTGCCTGCGCCGCCGCCTGTCACGAGGGCGCCATCGGCATGGTGGACGGCAAGGCCAGGCTGCTGCGGGATGACTACTGCGACGGCCTGGGCGACTGCCTGCCTGCCTGTCCCACTGGGGCCATCACCTTTGTGGAGCGGGAGGCCGCGGCCTATGACGAGCAGGCCGTTCTGGCCAATAAGGCAAAAAAGCCTGACAGCGAAAAGCACTTTACAGGCTGCCCGGGCCAGCGGATGCGCCAGTTCAGGCGGGAAGCGGAGCCGCAGGCTGATATGCCCGCTGCTGCGGTCCGCTCCCAACTGGCCCAGTGGCCCTGCCAGATCCGGCTGGTGCCGGTGAACGCCCCCTATTTCGACGGGGCGAAGCTGCTCATCGCCGCTGACTGCACTGCCTATGCTTACGCCAATCTTCATCAGGAGCTGATGAAGGGCAAAATCACCCTCATCGGCTGTCCAAAGCTGGACCCGGTGGAGTACAGCGAGAAGCTGACGGAGATCATCGCAGGCAACGACATCAGGAGCGTGACCGTGGTGCGTATGGAGGTGCCCTGCTGCGGCGGGCTGGAGCATGCGGCGGTCACGGCCCTGAAGAACAGCGGGAAGTTCATCCCGTGGCAGGTGGTCACCATCTCAGTGGACGGCAGACGTCTGGATCAATAAAGAAAGAAGGTATTTGTATGAGCGGGATCAAGAACATCAGCAAGGCGGAGGTATTGGTGCTCAAGGAGCAGGTGGCCTATCAGCAGGGCCAGGTGGTCAGCCGCACGCTGGCCCAGAACGACGCCCTCAGCGTCACCCTGTTCTCCTTTGACAAGGGCGAGGAGATCAGCACCCACAGCTCCGGCGGCGACGCCTTCGTCACCTGCCTGGACGGCGTGGGCCGCATCACCATCGACGGGGTGGACTACACCCTGAAGGAGGGGGACTCCATCGTCATGCCTGAGGGGCACCCCCACGCGGTCTTTGGCGCGGAGCAGTTCAAAATGCTGCTGGTCGTGGTATTCTGACAGAAGGAGGGGATCAGTATGGAGGCTCATGTGGATCAGGACCTGTGCATCGGCTGCGGCCTGTGCGCGGGGATCGCGGCGAATGTCTTTGAGATCGGCAACGACGGCAAGGCCCGCGCGGCCGCGCCTGTGAGCGAGGACGAGAAAAAAGAGGTCCAGGAGGCCATCGACAGCTGCCCGGTGGCGGCCATCGCCTGGGCGGATTGAGTTGGACCGGCGAAATAGAATAAAAGACCGGCCCGAGAAAACGGCGCCGCAGTCTGTCTGCAAAAGGACAGGCTGCGGCGCCGCTTTTTCTTGCGTGCCTGTTCTGCAC
>CAVJBM010000011.1:0-5635 GCA_963647775.1 Anaerovibrio sp. | reverse complement strand
GTCAGCGCCAGGCCGTGGGCCTGGGCATATTCCCGGGCGCAGGTGTCCACCCCTCTGGCCCCACCGGAGACGATCTCCGTCGTCCCCTCCGGCAGATAGCGCCCCAGGTCCCTCACCGTCAGCGTCCGCGAACCGATCACAGCAACGCGCATAACATACCCCCTTTACCTCTTTTGAGTTATTTTAACTCAAAAGAGGTAATCTTTTCAAGCCCCATTGGCTATCCTTTCCATAAAGAGAGGTGATAGCCTATGACCGTCGGCGAAGCTGTCTGTCAGCGCATCCTGGAGCTCTGCCGGGAGCGTGATATTTCCGTCAACAAACTCAGCACCATGAGCGGCGTGACCCAATCCACCATCAATAACATCATCAGCGGCCGGAATAACAGCACCACGGTCGCGACCGTGCAGAAACTGTGCGACGGACTGGGTATCACCATTGAAGAATTCTTTTCCTCCGAACTTTTTCGTGGTTTGGAGCAGGAGATCAAATGACGTAAATGAGGGAGCGCCCGCGGGCGCTCCCTCTGTTATTTTATAAATGTAAACAGCGGGCCGATGAGGGCATCGGCCCCTACGGCAAGACCAAAGACCCTGTAGGGGCCGCTGTCCCCAGCGGCCCGCAGGGCAGCCATACAGGCCCGATCATACAGTCAGACCAACGGCCCGTGTCCTGCCCGCCTACGCCCCCAGGCGCTCCACCGTGACGCCGGTGTAGTAGTGCTCCACGATCTCCCGCCAGCCGCTGCCCGCCTTGGCCATGGCGTTGGCGCCGTACTGGCTCATACCCACCCCGTGGCCGTAGCCCGTGACGGCAAAGGTGAACACCCCCTCCGCCTCCTCCACGGTGAAGCTGGCCGACCGCAGGCCGAACAGGTTGCGGGCCGCGCCGCCGGAGAGGATCACCCCGCCGAAGGACAGCTGCGCCACCCGGCCCGACGCCGTGTAGCTGACGTCGGTGATCCACCCCGCCGGGTCCCCGGCCAGCACCGCGTCCGGGTGCTCGGTGGCCGCCAGGGCCCGCACCTCCTCCGCCGTGAGGGTGACGGTGGTGCGGTAGTTGGGCACCTCGTCCCCCTCCGGGCTGTCCACCGGCACCAGATAGGGCAGACTATTGCCCCACACCGCCGCCGCGTCCTCCGTCTGCCCCGCCGACGAGGAGAAAAACACCGCCTGGATGATCTCCCCGCCGTAGGTCAGGGCCTGGCCGTCGGTCTCCGCCACGGCGGCGGCGATCTTGGCCGTGTACGCCTCCGCCAGGGCGCCCCAGCGCTCCGCGGCCTCCGCCGGCTCGATGTACGCCTGACAGCAGCGGGAGTCGCTGCACAGGTCCGCTCCGCTGCCCTGGTGGCTCCCCGCCCGCAGCTTCCACAGGCTGTACGTCCGGGCGCACACCGCCTGGGCGGCCAGGGCCGCCGGCTCGAAGGAGGCGGGCATCTCCGCCGCCACCACCCGCCACAGGTAGTCCGCCATGGTCAGCTCCGCCACGGCGCCGTCCTCCAGCAGGACCCGCACGGGCTGGGCCCCGTCCCAGCCGACCGCCGGCGTGGGGGACGGCTCCACCGCCGCCGTGGGCTCCGCCGGCAGAAGGGCCGAGCCCTCCCCCTTCCCCACCGCCAGCAGGGGCAGCAGCAGCGCCGCCAGACCCAGGGCGGCCCCCATCGCCAGCGGCCGCCCCAGCAGCCGCCAGAAATGCTCTCTTTGCAACTCTACCAGTCCTTTCTTGTGTTTTCGCCGGTTTTTTACCGGGCTCGGCGGTTTTTTCTGAATAATTCCCTGTTGACTGATTCACTTTCAGGCGGTATACTATAATTTACACTGCTAAAGAAATCAGAAAGGAGTTCCGCCCATGAACCTCTACTACGACACCGTCGAAACTGTGGACGACCTGGACAGCAAGTCCAGAGCCTTCCTACAATCCATATGCAGTCAGTATGCCCCCCAGCACCAGGTGGACCCGGAACTCTACGAAAAATACGGCGTGAAGCGCGGCCTGCGCAACGCCGACGGCACCGGCGTCATGGCCGGCATCACCCAGATCGCCAACGTCAGCGGCTACTACATGGAGGACGGCGAACGGGTGCCCGCCCCCGGCAAGCTGGTCTACCGGGGCTACAACATTGTGGATCTCATCCACGGCTTTCTGGACGAGGGCCGCTTCGGCTATGAGGAGACCGCCTATCTGCTGCTGTTCGGCTCCCTGCCCACCCAGGAGCAGCTGGATTCCTTCCGGGAGATGCTCAGCGCCCACCGCAGCCTGCCCCGGGGCTTCACCGAGGACATGATCCTCAAGGCCCCCAGTCAGGACGTGATGAACAAGCTGGCCCGATCCACCCTGGCCCTCTACTCCTACGATCCCGACCCCGAGAACACCGCGCTGGACGCGGAGCTGTTCCGGGCGGTGCAGCTCATCGCCCGCTACCCGGTGATCGTGGCCCACGCCTTTGCCTGCAAGCGGCACTACTATGACAACGAATCCCTCTACCTTCACCGGCCCCAGGAGGGGCTGGGCGTGGCGGAGAACTTCCTCTACTCCGTCCGGCACGACAACCGCTTCACCGCGGCGGAGGCCCGGCTGCTGGACCTCTGCCTGGTGCTCCACATGGAGCACGGCGGCGGCAACAACTCCGCCTTTGCCTGCCGGGTGCTGTCCTCCACGGGCACGGACATCTACTCCGCCATTGCCGCGTCGGTGGGTGCCCTGAAGGGCCCCAAGCACGGCGGCGCCAACAAGAAGGTCATGGAGATGTTCGAGTGCATCAAGGCCAACGTGGGCGACTGGAAGGACAACGACGAGGTCAGCGCCTTCCTGGAGGCCCTGCTCCGCAGGGAGGCTGGGGACCGCTCCGGCCTGATCTACGGCATGGGCCACGCGGTGTACACCATGTCCGACCCCCGGGCGGTGCTGCTGAAGCAGTTCGCCCGCAGGGTGGCGGAGGAGAAGGGGATGCTGCGGGAGCTGGAGCTGCTGGAGTCGGTGGAGCGGCTCTCCCCCGGGGCCTTCCAGAAGGTCACCGGAGACAGCAAGGTCATGTGCGCCAACGTGGACCTGTACTCCGGCCTGGTGTACCAGATGATGGACATTCCCCCGGAGCTGTTCACCCCGCTGTTCGCCATCGCCCGCATCGTGGGCTGGTGCGCCCACCGGGTGGAGGAGGTCTACAACCCCTATGGCCGGATCATCCGCCCGGCCTACAAGGCCATCTGCCCCAAGCAGGACTTCGTCCCGCTGGATCAGCGGGGCTGAGCCTCCCGTTGCACGATAAAATGCAAAAAATCCGTATCCGGCCTGCGCCGGATACGGATTTTCTTTTTACAATATTAAATATATCACACTTCGGTCTTTTCCAGCCGGTAGCCCACCTTCCGCAGCGTGGCGATGGACGTCCGGGAGCCGAGATAGAGCAGCTTTTTCCGCAGGAAGGAGATATACGCCTCCGCGTTGTTGTCCTCCGCGTCGGACTCCATGCCCCAGACCTTGCCGATCAGCGTCTCCTTGGGCACCATGCCGCCCCGGCTCGCCATGAGCAGGCGGAGCACCTCAAACTCCTTGGGGGACAGGCGGACGGACTTCTCCCCGCACTTGAGGGTGTGGGTGGTGAGCTCCAGCCGGAGGTCCTCGAAGGTCAGCTCCTCCAGTACCACCTCGCCCTGACGGCGGGTCAGCGCCCGCACCCGGGCCAGCAGCTCCTCCGGCGCGAAGGGCTTGGTCATATAGTCGTCGGCGCCGCAGTCCAGCCCGGCCACCTTGTCGGACACGCCGCTCCGGGCGGTAAGCATGAGGATGGGGGTGGCGTACCGCTTGCGCCGCAGGGTCCGGGCCACCTGATAGCCGTCCATGCCGGGCAGCATCACGTCCAGCACGATGACGTCGTACTGCCCGCTCTCGGCATAGGCAAGGCCGTCCTTCCCGTCGTGGACCACGTCCACCACATATTTCTGCTCCCGCAGCAGCTGGGCCAGCGTCTCCGCCAGCCGCACCTCGTCCTCCACTACCAGCACCTGCATGAAACCGCCTCCTTCCGGGCCGTCAAGCGCCCGATCGTATTCAGTATAGCACGCGGTTTTTCCCGCCGCAACCGCCCCTTTGTGAATTTTCTGCCCGGGACGGGGAAATTTTTCCGGAAACCCACCGCCGCCCCGTCGGCCGGATGCTCCGATCCGGAAGAAAAGTCGCTCTTTCCCCTTGAAATCTTGCAGAACGTGCGGTATGCTCTGGGTAAACCACGGGAGGAGGGACGCCATGTTTGACCGCACCGAGGTGGGCCGCCGGGGCTATCTGGACGAGGAGTTCCGGCTGTTCCACCTGCGCGACCAGCGGCAGCTCCAGCTGGACTATCACTACCACACCTTTCACAAGATCGTCATCCCCCTGTCCGGACAGGTGACCTATCTGGTGGAGGGAAACACCTACTATCTCAAGCCATGGGACATCCTGCTGGTGGCGGGCGGCGAGATCCACCGCCCCGTCGTGGACCTGTCCGAGCCATACGAGCGCTTCGTGATCTGGCTGCGGCCGGAGCTGGACGGCCCGGGCCTTCCCCCGCTGCTGGACTGCTTCGACACCGCCCGGAGCCAAAGCCTCCGGCTCATCCGCCCCGCCGCCGGGGAGCGGCCCCGGTACATGGCCCTACTGCGGGAGCTGGAGGACGCCCAGAAGGACCGGGCCTTCGGCCACGAGGTGCTGGCCCGGGCGGCGTTCCTGCGGCTGCTGGTCTACCTCAACCGCCAGCTCCCCGGCGGGCCGGGACCGGACAGCGTCCGGCAGGACCCGAAGATCCAGGAGGTGCTGCGGCACATCAACGGCCATCTGGACGGCGACCTGTCCGCCGACGCGCTGGCCGGGACGGTGTATCTCAGCCGCTACCACCTCATGCGCCGGTTCAAGGCCGTCACCGGCCAGACCCTCCACCAGTACGTCACCCAGAAGCGGCTCATCCGGGCAAGCGAGCTGATCCGAAGCGGCGTGCCCGCCGTGCAGGCCGGGGCGCAGGCGGGCTTCGGCAGCTACGCCGCCTTTCTCCGGGCCTTCCGGCAGACCTACCACGCCCTCCCCAGCGAACTGAAGGAGCGCGGCGGATAATAGACTCCGCGAAATTTCCGCGCTTCAGCGAAAAGCGGCAGTTTGATTTGAAAAACAGGGCGGCGGGCCATATTGGCCCGCCGCCCTGTTTTGATCTTTACTGCTTGGCCAGCTTGCTGTTCTTCTCGTAGGCCGCCACCACGGCCTGCGCCGCCGCGGCCCGAAAGGCCCGGTTCTCCAGCTCGGCCACACCGGCGATGGTGGTGCCGCCGGGGGAGCACACCGCGTCCTTGAGCTGGCCGGGGTGCTTTCCGCTCCGGAGGACCATTTCCGCCGAACCGGCCACCATTTTGGCCGCCCACGCCTGCGCCTTGTCCCGGGGCAGGCCGATCTGCACGCCGCCGTCGGCCAGCGCCTCGATGAACAGGTAGACAAAGGCCGGGCCGCAGCCGGAGATGGCGGAGCCCATGTCCAGCTGGGCCTCCGTCACCCGCTCCAGCAGGCCGCTGCACCGCAGGGCGTTCGTCAGCCCGCTGTAGTCCTCGTCAGTGACGGCGGCGTCCGGGGCCATGAGCAGCACCCCCTCGCCGATGGAGGCGGGGGTGTTGGGCAT
>CAVJBM010000010.1:0-3456 GCA_963647775.1 Anaerovibrio sp. | reverse complement strand
CTCTCATGCTGTATCAATATAAATGCCGGCTGAATCGGGGCTCCACGCAGTGGGGCGGCGCAGGGGCAATTCACTTGCCCCGAGCATGTTCGATTCCCTTGGGGTGGAGCGACCACAGGGAGCGGAACCCAAAAAGAAAGCCACGACTTTCGTCGTGGCTTTCTTTTTGGTGCGCGAGGCGGGAGTCGAACCCGCACGCCCTTGCGAGCACTGGCACCTGAAGCCAGCGAGTCTACCAATTCCACCACTCGCGCAAGTGGTTCAGCAACTCATCAGCGCAGGACTTATAATACCACGGCCTCCCCCGTTTGTCAACCACTTTTTTCGCCCTTCTTTTCTTTTTCTTTTGATTGACTTTTCCCGACGGGCGCATTATTCTATAAGGTGACTTTATTGTTCTGGAGGAACCAGCCTATGTGCGGCTTTACCGGCTTTGTCTCACGCTCCGCCCCCGATGTGAACGCCCTTCACGCCATGGGGGACACCATCCGTCACCGCGGCCCCGACGACGAGGGCTATTTCGCCGACGGCCACTGCGCCATCGCCCACCGGCGGCTGTCCATCATCGACCTGACCGAGGGCGGACATCAGCCCATGATCAGCGCCGACGGCCGCTACGTGCTGGCCTACAACGGCGAGATCTACAACTTCCAGACCCTCCGGGCCGAGCTGGAGAGCCTGGGCCGGGTGTTTGCCACCAGCAGCGACACCGAGGTGCTCCTCCAGGGCTACATCCAGTGGGGCGCCGAGGTCACGAAAAAGCTGCGGGGCATGTTCGCCTTCGTCATCTGGGACAAGCAGGAGCAGAGCCTTTACGGCGCCCGGGACCCCTTCGGCATCAAGCCCTTCTACTACGCCCAGATGGACGGGCTGTTCTTCTTCGGGTCCGAGGTCAAGTCCTTCCTGCCCCACCCGGGCTTCAAAAAGGAGCTCAACCGGGAGGCGCTGAAATTCTACCTCACCTTCCAGTACTCCGCCCTGAACGAGTCCTTCTTCAAGGGGGCCTTCCGGCTGCTGCCCGGCCATCAGCTGGTGCACAAAGACGGCGTCACCGAGATCACCTCCTACCACTCCTTCCGGTTCGAGCCGGACGACCGCTCCCTCCGGCAGCACGCCCAGGAGATCCGCGAGGTGGTCACCGAGTCGGTGAAGGCCCACGAGATCGCCGACGTGGAGGTGGGCTCCCTGCTGTCCGGCGGCATCGACTCCAGCGTCATCGCCTGCCTGTCCCGGCCGGACAAGACCTACTCCGTGGGCTTTGCCAACAAGGGCTTTGACGAGACCAGCGAGGCCCAGGCCCTGTGCCGGGAGCTGGGCCTGAAAAACATCTCCAAGACCATCTCCGCCGAGGAATTCTTCAACGCCCTGCCCGCCATCCAGTACTACGCGGACGAGCCCAACGCCAACCTGTCCACCGTGCCGCTGTATTTCCTGTCCCAGCTGGCGGCCAAGGACGTGAAGGTGGTCCTCTCCGGCGAGGGCAGCGACGAGCTGTTCGGCGGCTATATCACCTACCACACCACCAAGCCGTATAATGCCTATCGCAGGCTCCCCTTGAGCCTGCGGAAGAAGGTGGCCGCCTGGGCGGCCAAGCGGCCGGCGTTCCACGGACAGGGCTTCCTCACCAAGGCCGCCCAGGACATCCGGGACAACTATGTGGGCCAGGCGTTCATCTTCGGCAACGACGAGGCGGAGCGGGTGCTCACGGAGCCCTACCGCTCCCCCATGACCTGGAAGGACATCACCGGGCCCTACTTCGACGCCGTGGCTGACGCCGACGACCTGACCAAGAAGCAGTATCTGGACCTGCACCTGTGGCAGCCGCTGGACATCCTGCGCAAGGCCGACCGGATGACCATGGCCCACTCCCTGGAGCTGCGGGTGCCCTACCTGGACCGGGAGGTGTGGGACGTGGCCCGGCGCATCCCCAGCAGCCAGAAGATGCGGGGCAAGTCCACCACCAAGTACGCCCTGCGGGTGGCGGCGGTGCCCCTGCTGCCCGACGACTGGATCAAGCGGCCCAAGGTGGGCTTCCCGGTGCCCTTCGTCCAGTGGCTCCAGGAGGAGAAGTGGTACGGTTGGGCCAAGGACCTGCTGAGCCGGGACTGGGTGGGCGAGTTCTTCGACCGGGACTACCTGCTGGACCTGCTGGAGCAGCACTACTCCGGCAAGACCCACACCCACCGGAAGCTGTACACGGTGCTCTCCTTCCTCATCTGGTATCAGGATTATTTCCCCGAGCAGTGCGGGGCGCAGCCCTTTGTGCCCGCCAAGTGAACGGTGTCCAGCCGGAGCGTCTGCGGTGCTCCGGCTGGTTTTTTCATGCGGCAGGGGAAAATTCTCTTTTGTTCACGATTTCTCCATTGAATTCGCCCTGCAATTCTTATATAATTATGTTTTATGAAATTACTGACTGTGTGAGGTGTTCCCCATGAGCTTACGAGTGGGCATCGACATCGGCTCCACCACCGTGAAGGTGGTGGTGCTGGACGAGGAGAACAGGCTGCTGTTCCGCTCCTACGAACGGCACTATTCCAAGACCCGGGAGCGGGCGCTGGAGACCCTGCGGGCCACCGGCGATCTGCTGCGGGGGCAGGAGATGAGGCTGGCCGTCACCGGCTCCGCCGGGCTGGGGGTGGCCAAGGCCGCCGGGCTGGACTTCGTCCAGGAGGTGTACGCCACCGCCGCCGCCGTGCGGACCTACATCCCCGACACCGACGCCGTGATCGAGCTGGGCGGCGAGGACGCCAAGATCATCTTCTTCGGCGGGGCGCTGGAGGAGCGGATGAACGGCTCCTGCGCCGGCGGCACCGGGGCCTTCATCGACCAGATGGCCACGCTGATGAACGTCAGCGTGAACGAATTGGACGAGCTCTCCCTCCGCCACGAAAAAATTTACCCCATCGCCAGCCGCTGCGGCGTGTTCGCCAAGAGCGACATCCAGCCCATCCTGAACCAGGGCGGCCGGAAAGAGGATGTTGCGGCCTCCATCTTCCAGGCCGTGGTGGACCAGACCGTGGCCGGACTGACCCAGGGCCGGGAGCTGAAGGGCAAGATCGTATTCCTGGGCGGCCCCCTGCACTTCCTCATTGGCCTGCGCCAGCGCTTCGTAGAGACGCTGAAGCTGGATTCCGACCACGCCGTCTTCCCGGAGGACGGCGACTGTTTCGCCGCCATGGGCGCGGCCCTGTGTGCCACTGAGCTGACGCCCCTGCCCTTCGAGCAGGCCCTGGACAAGCTGGAAAAGAGCGTGGACGCCTCCTCCCTGGTGGACACCATGCCCCCCCTGTTCAACAGCCAGGAGGAGTATGACCAGTTCTGTGCCCGGCACAACTCCAAAAAGCCCCCGGAGCTGGACATCCACACCTACTCCGGCCCCGCTTACTTAGGCATCGACGCGGGCTCCACCACCACCAAGCTGGTACTCATCACCCCGGACGGGGCCCTGCTGTATAC
>CAVJBM010000009.1:0-9091 GCA_963647775.1 Anaerovibrio sp. | reverse complement strand
ACCGAAAACGATTCCGGTTCCATGCTTCCATTATAGCCGCTCAACAGGAAAATACAAGTAAAATTTGTCGAAGCGATGAAGAATCGTACAAAATGGCGAAGTAGACCTGTTGATTTTGAATAATTTGACGAATGAGGGCGAGAAAAACAGCCGCCTCCGGAGAGGCGGCCGTATTCGTCAAAAAAGTGACAAATGCTATGAGGAGGAAAACGCCCGCCCAGCGGGGGGAACCGGGTCAGAGGGGGAGGCCGGTGCGCCGCTCCCCGGCCAGGCTCCGCTCGAAGCAGGCGCGGACGTCAGCCAGGTCCCGGTACTGGCCCAGAGCCCACATAAGCTTGGTCACGGCGGCCTCGGTGGTCATGTCGTACCCCTGGATGACACCCTGGGCCAGGGCCTTCTGCCCCGCCTGGTAGAGGGAGAAGTCGCTGCTCTCGTACAGGCACTGGCTGCACACCACCACAGCCATGCCGGCCCCGGCGGCCTTGTGCAGCTTTTCGATGAGGTTGCGGCGGATAAAGTGCAGCCCGCCGGCGCCGAAGGCCTCGATGACCACGCCGCGGTAGTGCATGTCCAGCAGCATGTCGAAGATCTCCGGGTTGAGCCCCGGGGTGAGCTTGATGAGGAACACCTCCTGGCACAGCCTGTCCCGGAGGACGCAGGGCCCCTCGAAGGCGGGGATGGCCCCGTCCCGGATGGTGAGGCCCGCGCCGCTGACCTCCGCGGCCAGGGGCCAGTTGACGCTGTCAAAGGCGCCGAAGTCGGTGGTGTGGGTCTTGACCGCCCGGCAGCCCAGCATGACCTTCCGGTCGAAGGCCAGAAAGACCCCCCGCCGGCCGGAGGCGGCCATGGCGAAGGCAGTGCGGAGGTTGTCCAGCCCGTCGGTGAGGGGGTGGTCGATGGGCAGCTGGGCCCCGGTGAGCACCACGGGGATGGGGATGCCCAGCACCATGAAGGACAGCACCGACGCGGTGTAGGCCATGGTGTCCGTGCCGTGGGAGATGACGATGCCGTCAAAATCGTTCCGCGCGTCGAACACGTGGCGGGCGATGAGCCGCCACTCCTCCGGCTGGATGTTGGAGGAATCCAGATGGAGGATGTCCCGCACGGTGACATCATAGCTGTCCGTCAGGCCGCCCAGATAGTGAGCCAGGCCGCTGCCGTCCAGCCCGGGGGCCAGGCCCTCCGCCGTCTGCCGGCTGGCGATGGTGCCGCCGGTGGTGAGCAGTAAAATGCGCTTTTTCACGGAGAACGCTCCTTATCTTATATGTGGTCAGATGCAGAAGCCCACGGCCAGCAGGGTCTGGGCCAGGATGTAGGTGGACATCACCGCCGTGTCGTACCGGGGGCAGGGGTCGCCCACGGTGAAGAACTGGCGGCAGAGGATGGTGTCGGAGATGAGGAACAGGATCTCCCCGGCCAGCAGGGCCCAGCCGCCCCGGCAGCCGGAGAGGAGCACCAGCCCCGCGGCGGCGCCCATGACGCCCAGGGCGCCGATGTACACCGCGCCGGTGGCCTTCATCTCCCGGGGGAGGAGGGGCCAGAGGCTCCGGTAGACCAGCCCCGCCGCGCTGAGAAAGGCCAGGGGCATCACGATCCAGCCCCACAGGGCGGGGGCGATGGGGAACTGACGCACCATGGCGATGAACCAGCACACGTGGCCCAGCAGGAAGCTGGCGATGCCCAGGGTGCGGGTGAGCCCCTGCTTGGGGGCGATGAGGAACAGGTCCCCCGCCCAGCCCAGCAGCAGGGCAGGGACCACCCAGGGCTGCATCCGCCGGGCGCAGACCAGGTAGATGGCCAGCAGCAGGGGCATGAGAAAGGCTTTGGCAATGCTCCGGGGGAGCCGGCGGCCCAGGGCGCAGGAGATCACGTTGGTGAGGGCGGCGGCGCAGAACAGCAGGATCAGCGGCAGCTTCATGGCGGGGTCCTCCCTTCGTTGTTCGCCTACAGTATACCACAGATGCCCGGGCGGCACAATGGGGATGTGAGGGCCAAACGGCAATATCGGGGCCATCCGCCCGCTGGGGCGGGACGCTCCGCTGAGGTTCCTGCTTTTCTGTAGGGGCCGCCGTCCTCGGCGGCCCGTATCCCCGCGCGGCGGGGCGGTCGTTTCGGCCCGTTTGGGCGATCCCGTCGCCCGCGGAGGGAGATAGGGACACGCCGGGGGCGCATACAGTGGGCCAGGAGGTGGTGTCCCATGTGGACAGCGTGGCTGCTGCTGATGCTCAACGGCCTGTTTTTTACCCTGCGGCTGGCAAACAATACGGGCTCCTTCCCCCGGGCGCTCACCCGGGAGGAGGAGCGGGACTGCCTGGAGCGGATGGCCCGGGGAGATACCGACGCCAGAGACATGCTCATCGAGCACAATCTGCGCCTGGTGGCCCACGTGGCGAAAAAGTACTACATTTCCACCGGAGAGCAGGACGACCTGATCTCCATCGGCACCATCGGGCTCATCAAGGGGGTCACGACCTTCAAGCCCGACCGCAACGTCCGCCTGGCCACCTACGCCAGCCGGTGCATTGAAAATGAGATCCTCATGCATTTCCGGGCCCAACGGAAGCTGCAGGGGGAGCTGTCCCTGTCGGAATCCCTGGACGCGGACGGGGACAGCGACTCCCTGGAGCTGATGGACGTGGTGCGGGTAGACGACACCATGCTGGAGGACCTGGACCTGCGGGACGCCTGCCGCAAGGTGCGCCGCAGCGTGGAGACCTGCCTCACCCCCCGGGAGGCTCACATCATCCGCCTGCGCTACGGCCTGGACGACCGCCAGCCTCTCACCCAGCGGGAGGTGGCCGTGCTGTGCGGCATCAGCAGAAGCTACGTCTCCAGGATCGAGAAGAAGGCCCTGGAGAAGCTGCGGGAGGCCTGCGAGCGGTAGGTCACGCCATCATCCGGGCCAGGGCGAAGGCCAGCAGGCCGCAGGCGGGGAAGGTGAGCAGCCAGGCACCGCCGATCTCTCCGGCCACGCGCCAGTCGGGCCGCTGCCCGGCCCCCAGGATGGCGGCCACCTTGGTGTGAGTGGTGGACACCGGCAGTCCCAGCAGGGAGCAGGCCAGCAGCACGACCCCCGCCCCCAGGTCGGCGGCCAGGCCGTCGGCGGGGGAGAGGGCGGCCAGCTCGCCCCCCACCTTCTCCACGATGGGCCGCCCTCCCAGAGCGGTGCCCAGGGCCATGACCCCGGCGGTGAGCAGCAGCAGGGACAGGGGCAGGGTGGGCTCCGCCTCGCCAAGCCCGTCCGCCAGCAGGAGGAGGGCCAGGAACTTCTGCCCGTCCTGCACGCCGTGGAGGGCGGCCATGGCCCCGGCGGCGATGCGCTGCCAGGCGATGCAGTTGCAGGTGTGCCGGGCCAGGAACCAACGGGCCAGCCGCCCGGCCAGCGCCCCCGCAAGGAGGGAGAGGACCAGTCCCAGCCCCACCCGCAGCCACGCCCCGGGATTCAGCGCGGCGGAGCCGCCCCCCAGGGCCAGCGCCCCGCCGGAGAGCCCGGCCAGCAGGGCGTGGCTCTCGCTGGTGGGCAGGCCGAAGCGCCACGCCGCCGCCGCCCAGGCCACCACCGCCAGCATGGCGGCGCACAGGGCGGTGAGGGCGTCCTGGGGCCGGGCGAAGGTCACCAGGTCCTCCATGGCGGCGGCCACGGCGGGGAAGACCAGGCAGCTGACCGCCGCCCCGAGAAAGTTGCACCCGGCGGCCAGCCACACCGCCCGCTTGAAGGGCATGACCCCGGAGCCCACGGCGGTGGCGATGGCGTTGGGCGCGTCGGTCCAGCCGTTGACGAAGATCACCGCCAGCACCAGCAGGCGGACGAGAAACACGGTCACGGTCATAGCTCCACTCCCTGTCATAAGGTTGTCCCTACAGGGTATGAGGGACTTGTCCCGCTTATGACCGGCCCCGGATGTGGACGATTTGCCGAAGGGCGGGCCGCCGGAGCCCCGCGGGCTGGTGAAAAGGAGAAAATTTTGAAAAATGCGCCGGAGAAAAAGGTTTTTTCCCGCCGGCGGAGTATATAGGATTACAAAGAACTGTTGCACAGGAGGACACGCCATGACCATTCGCGAGCGCACCGAGCAGCTGGAGCGGGAGACCCTCTCCCCCCGGGCCTGCCTGGCGGAGCAGTCCAGGGGCCGGCTGGCCAATGTGGAGCCCTGCCCCATGCGCACCTGCTTCCAGCGGGACATCGACCGCATCGTCCACTGCAAATCCTTCCGGCGGCTGAAGCACAAGACCCAGGTATTCCTCCAGCCGGAGGGGGACCATTACCGCACCCGCATGACCCACACGCTGGAGGTCAGCCGCATCGCCCGCACCATGGCCCGGGGCCTGCGGCTCAACGAGGACCTGACCGAGGCGGCCTCCCTGGGGCACGATCTGGGCCACACCCCCTTCGGCCACGCGGGCGAGCGGGCGCTGAGCCGGGTGGTGGAGGGCGGCTTCCGCCACTATGAGCAGTCCCTCCGGGTGGTGGACCGGCTGGAGAACGACGGCGCGGGCCTCAACCTGACCTACGAGGTCCGCCGGGGCATCCTCTGCCACACCACCGGCGAGCCCGCCGAGACCCTGGAGGGCCAGCTGGTCCGCTTTGCCGACCACATCGCCTACATCAACCACGACATTGACGACGCCATCCGCGGCGGCATCATCTACCCCAGCGAGATCCCCGCCCACCTGTGCCAGACCCTGGGCTACACCCACGGGGAGCGCATCACCACCCTCACCACGGACATCATCGAGCACAGCCGGGAGGGGGGCCTCATCCGCCAGTCGGAGCCCATCGGCAAGGCCATGGCGGAGCTGAAGGAGTTCATGTTCGCTTCGGTGTACACCAACCCCCGGGCCAAGGGGGAGGAGGGCAAGGCGGAGGACATGATCTGCCTGCTGTTCGACTATTATATGAAGCACACGGACAAGCTGCCCGGCGAGTATCAGGACATCCTGGCCCGGGAGGGGGAGCAGCGGGCGGTGGTGGACTACATCGCCGGCATGACCGACACCTACGCCCTGGAGAAGTTCGAGGACATCTTCATCCCCATGCGCTGGATGGTGAAGTAGGGACGGCCCCTACAATTAGGGCATCGCCCCGCATGAAATGCGGGACCGGCCCCGGACGTGGGGCTGAATCCCCGCAGAACTGTCAATCCTTTGGAGGTGAACACCGTGCCCATCCCGGACAGCTTTCTGGACGAACTGAACAGCCGCCTGGACATCGCGGACGTGGTGTCCGCCTACGTGCCCCTCACCAAGCGGGGGGCCAATCTCTGGGGCCTGTGCCCCTTCCACCACGAAAA
Source organism: Anaerovibrio sp. (assembly GCA_963647775.1). Taxonomy (GTDB): domain Bacteria; phylum Bacillota; class Clostridia; order Oscillospirales; family Oscillospiraceae; genus Enterenecus. The sequence continues at coordinate 3,800 of CAVJBM010000009.1, read as the reverse complement.
GACCCCGTCGTTCTCCGTGAACGAGTCCCGGCAGATCTTCCACTGCTTCGGCTGCGGCAAGGGGGGCGGAGCCATCCGCTTCGTCATGGAGATCGAAAACCTCTCCTTCCCCGATGCGGTGCGCAAGCTGGCCGACCAGGCCGGGCTGGAGGTGCCGGAGGAGGACCGCTCCGCCGGCGCCTGGCGGGAGCAGCGGAAGAAGATCCTGGAGCTGAACAAGGCCGCCGCCCGGTTCTACCGCGCCATGCTCTCCCGGCCGGAGGGGGAGCAGGTGGCCGCCTACATCCGGGACAAGCGCCGCATCAGCCCGAAATTCTCCGCCCGGTTCGGCCTGGGGGCCGCCCCCGACGCGTGGGACACCCTCATCCGCGCCATGACCGCCGAGGGCTGGGACAAGGCCGACCTGCTGGAGGCCGGCTTGGCCGTGGCGGGCAAGAACGGCGGCATCTACGATAAATACCGCAACCGGCTCATGCTGCCGGTGATCGACGTGCGGGGGGACGTGATCGGCTTCACCAGCCGGGTCATGGACGACTCCACCCCCAAGTACCTGAACACGCCGGAGACCGCCATCTTCAAAAAGCGGTCCATCCTCTACGGCCTGAACTACGCCAAGAACACCAAGCGGCCCAACTTCATCCTGGTGGAGGGCAACATCGACGTCATCACCCTGCACCAGGCGGGGTTCGACAACACCGTGGCCACCATGGGCACCGCCCTGACGGAGGAGCACGTCCGCCTGCTGGGCAAGTACACCCGGCAGCTGGTGCTGTGCTACGACAACGACGCCGCCGGCGAGGACGCCACCCAGCGGGCCATCGGGATCCTGAAGAATTCGGACATCGAGGTCAAGGTGCTCCGCCTGCCCCGCCGCAGGACGGACAGCGGCGAGCTGGTGAAGCAGGACGCGGACGACTACATCAAAAACCACGGCGGCGCCGCCTTCCAGGCCCTGATGGACGGCAGCTCCAACTCGGTGGAGTACCGGCTGGGGGTCATCCAGAGCGGCTTCGACCTGAAGCAGGACGACCAGCGGGCCCAGTATCTCCAGGCGGCGGCGGGGCTCATCGCCGGGCTGGCCAGCCCCGTGGAGCGGGAGATCTACGGCAACCGGGCGGCGGAGGCCGCCGGGCTCTCCCACGAGGCCATGGCCCAGGAGGTGGAGCGCCTGCGCGGCCGCAGGCGGCGGGAGGCCCGGAGGAAGGAGGAGCGGGAGGACCTGATCCCCACCCGGAAGCTCCAGCCCAGGGAGCGGTCCCTGCGGTACGCCAACGTGCGCTCCGCCCGGGCGGAGGAGGGGGTCCTGCGCATCGTCCTGCTGGACGGGGACTACTTCCGCCTGACGGAGGACCTGGAGCCGGAGCAGTTCTCCTCCCCGCTGCTGGGCAGGGCCTACGGCACCCTGCGGGACCGGTGGCGGGCGGGCCGTCCGGCCACCCTGGCGGCGCTGGACGGGCAGTTCGCCCCGGAGGAGCTGGACCATCTGGCCCGGGTGGCCCAGGAGCCCCAGGCAGGGAACACCGCCCGGGCGGCCCTGGCCGATTACAAGCAGACCATCCTTGCGGAGCGCCGCAGGGGAGAGATACACAGCGGGGAGGATCTTGCCGCCCTGCGGGAGACATTGAAACAGAAAAAAGGTTACGGAGGACAAACTCATGAGTGAGAAACAGAAGACCCCCAAGAAGCAGGAGCTGAACGCCACCGCCATGGTGAGCAAGGAGAAATTCGAGAGCGCGAAGGCGGAGCTGGCCAAGATGATCGAGGGCGTGGCTGGCGGCGAGAAGCTGCTGGAACTGGTGGACACCGGCTACAAGAAGGGCAAGCTGTCCTCCGGCGAGATGATGGAGGTGCTGGAGTCCATGGAGCTGGGCACCGAGCAGCTGGACAAGATCTACGACATGTTCGAGAACCTGGGCGTGGACACCGCCGGGGACGACGTGCTGCCCGAACTGGACGACGACCTCCTCCCCCCCGTGGAGGAGCTGGAGGAGATCCCCGAGGAGGAGATCGTGGACCCCAACGCCCTGGTGGACTCCTTCGCCATCGACGACCCTGTGCGCATGTACCTGAAGGAGATCGGCAAGGTGGACCTGCTTACCCCCGAGCGGGAGATCGACCTGGCCAAGGCCATGTCCGCCGGCAACGCCGCCAAGGAGCAGCTGGAGGAACTGGAAAAGCTGGGGGAGGCCGTCCCCTCTGAGGTCCGCGAGGAACTGGAAAAGCTGATGAAGGACGGCAAGAAGGCGGAGCAGCAGCTGGCCGAGGCCAACCTCCGCCTGGTGGTGTCCATCGCCAAGCGCTATGTGGGCCGGGGCATGATGTTCCTGGACCTCATTCAGGAGGGCAATCTGGGCCTGATCAAGGCGGTGGAGAAGTTCGACTACACCAAGGGCTACAAGTTCTCCACCTACGCCACCTGGTGGATCCGCCAGGCCATCACCCGGGCCATTGCCGACCAGGCCCGCACCATCCGCATCCCCGTCCATATGGTGGAGACCATCAACAAGGTCATCCGGGTGAACCGCCAGCTGCTGCAGGAGCTGGGCCACGACCCCACCCCCGAGGAGACCGCCGCCGAGATGGGCGTCCCCGTGGAGAAGGTGCGGGAGATCCTGAAGATCGCCCAGGAGCCCGTCTCCCTGGAGACCCCCATCGGCGAGGAGGAGGACTCCCACCTGGGCGACTTCCTGGAGGACGAGGGCGCGTCCGAGCCCTCCGAGGCCGCCTCCTTCACCCTGCTGAAGGAGCAGCTGGTGGACGTGCTCTCCACCCTGACCCCCCGGGAGGAGAAGGTGCTGAAGCTGCGCTTCGGCATTGAGGACGGCCGCACCCGCACCCTGGAGGAGGTGGGCAAGGAGTTCAACGTCACCCGCGAGCGCATCCGCCAGATCGAGGCCAAGGCCCTGCGGAAGCTGCGCCACCCCTCCCGCTCCAAGAAGCTGAAGGATTTCCTGAATTGAACGTCTATCTGCTGAACGCCCGCTCTCTGGCGGACCGGGAGAGGGCCGCCCTGGCCCTGCTCTCCCCGGCCCGGCGGGAGCGGGCGCTGCGCTGCAAGCCCCAGGGGCCCCGGCTGTGTCTCATGGCCGGGGGCCTGCTGCTGGGCCATGCGCTGGGCGTTTGGGACGAGAGTGTCCTCACCGCCAACCAGTGGGGCAAGCCGTCCCTGCCCGGCGGGCCGCCGTTCAGCCTGACCCACGCCGGGGGCTATGCCGCCATCGCGGTGGGGGAGGGGCCCGTGGGGCTGGACATCGAGCCCCTGGACCGGCCCTTCCGCCGCTTGTCCGGCCGCTATTTCACGGCGGAGGAGCGCCGCTGGCTGGAGGAAGCCCCCACGGCGGAGCGGTTCTACACCCTCTGGACCCGGCTGGAGGCCCTGACCAAGGCGGACGGCCGGGGCCTGCTGATGGAGGGCCGCGCCCAGTCCCTGCTGGACACGGAGGGCCCGTGGTATCTGCGCACCTTCGCCCATGAGGGACACCTGCTGTCCGCCGCCGGGGACCGGCCCTTTGAGCCGGAGGTAATAGAGGTGCCGATCGAGGAAATTTTACGATAAAAAGTCCCCCGGCCCGCAGTGCGGGCCGGGGGCTTTCTTTCTCCTCGGGGCAGGGGCCGCTGTCCCCAGCGGAGCGTCCCGGCCGCGCAGGGCCGGGCTTCCCGGTAAATCAAAGCGCACTGACCGATAAGCGAAACCCCCCGCAGTCTAAATGACTGCGGGGGGTCTTTTGCTTCGTTTCAGCGGAATACCCGGTTGAAATCCCTGGGCGTTTTGGCGAGAAAGGTGGTGGGCCTGCCGGTGA
>CAVJBM010000008.1:0-14825 GCA_963647775.1 Anaerovibrio sp. | reverse complement strand
CGTTCTTTTCCGCGTCCCACTCCGCCAATAGTTCGCCTTTTCCGTGGCTGAGACAGTATTGCTCCAATGATTCCCGCATAGATCTCCGCTTACTTCCAGTGCTCCGTGCCGTTGGTGATGGTGAATTCGTGGGCGTTGACGGCCTCCATGATGTCGCGGTAGGCCCAGTGGCTCTCCGCCAGGTCGGGGAAGCGGGTCAGGCTGTCGCCGTGGCCGCTGATGTAGTCTGTATCGCCGCTGCGGCCCAGCATCCGGTTCACGACGGCGGCGGCCTCCGCCCGAGTGATGGTGTCGTCCGGGCCGAAGTTCCCGTCGGGGTAGCCCTTGATCCAGCCGTATTTGACGGAGCCGACCACGGCGTCGTAGTACCACGCGCCCTCGGCCACGTCGGCAAAGATGTTCTCGCCGCCGGTGTCCAGGTGGGCGAAGCGCATGGCCATGGCCGTGAATTCCGCCCGGGTGATGCTGCGCTCCGGCGCGAAGCGGCCGCCGCCGATGCCCTTGAGGATGCCCATGGAGGCCAGGGCATCCACCGCCTCGGCGTACCACGTGCCCTCCCGGACGTCGTCAAAGCGGACGGTGGTGGGGACGTTTTTGTCCAGCAGCAGCCGGTAGAACATCTGCGCCGCCTCCGCGCGGGTCATGTCGTTGTCCGCGCCGAACTCCCCGTTGGAGTACCCCTCCAGATATTTGATGTGCTCCGCCGTGTTCAGCCGGTCGGCGACGCCGGTGTCGCCCGGGTCGGCAACGTCCCGCCGCCAGCCCGCGTACACGGTCATATCCCGGCGGAGGACCACCTGGTCCGCCCGCTGGGTGCGCCCCTCGTCCAGATACCAGCCGGTGAACACATAGCCCGGGCGCTCCGTGGTCTGGTCCAGCCTGATCCGGCTGCCGGCGGCCCGGCGGAGGGAGCGCACGGCGGTGCCGCCGTCGGTCTCGAACCGCAGGGTGCGGTAGACCACCGGCGGGGCGTCATAGCGCCACTTGGCGTAGAACACGCGGTCGCCGCTCTCGCCCGGGCCGATCTCCGTCACTGCCGGGGTGGAGAAATCGGCGCTCTCGTACCAGCCCTCAAAGGCGTAGTCCGCCCGGGCGGGCACCGGCAGGGTCAGCCCCGTGCCGCGGACGTACCGGGTATAGCTCGACTCGTTTTCGATGGTCCCGCCGTTGGCGTGATAGGTCACGCGGTAGCTGCGGGCGAAAACGGGGTAGTTTTCATTGGCCGTGTCCGCCATCCAGTCCCAGAGGGCGCTGCCGCCCTGGGCGGCGACCCAGTCGCGCAGGGCCGTGAGCAACTCCGTCCCGCTCTCCAGCGTGTGGACGCCCGCGGCGGAGGTGAAGCGCGCGCAGCCGTCGATGGCCGCGCCGTTTCTGACAGTTCCGCAGGGATCGGCGCCGCTGTAGCAGCTGCGCATCGTGCCGTAGCTCGCCAGCCCCACGCAGCCGCCGACGTTGGCCCCGCCGGTGACGGTGCCGCGGCTGTAGCAGTTTTCCACCAGCGCGTTGGAGTAGGAGAGCATACCGGCCACGCCGCCGGCGTCCTCTCCGCCGAGGACCGTGCCGGTGTTATAGCTGTTGCGCACGACGGCCACGCCGGAAGGGTTGCTGCCGTTGACGAAGCCCGCGATGCCGCCGGCGATATAGCTGCCGGCCACGCTGCCGCTGTTTTCGCAGTTTTCCAGGGTCGCCGGGCAGACAGTATCCACTCCCTGCACCACGCCGGCGATGCCGCCCGCCCATGCGTAGCTGGTGCTGGGCACATCGACCTCGCCGCGGTTGACGCAGCCGGTGAGGAGGGCGCTGCAGCCCCGTATCCGGCCGCTGAACAGATGGCCCGCGATGCCGCCGGCGGAGACGGAGCAGGTCAGGGAGCCGCCGGGACTCCCGATGCTGCCGTAATTCGTGCAGCCGGAGACGGTGGAGACCTCCTTTGCTCCGCTGTTGCTCACATAGCCGGCGATGCCGCCGAGATAGAGGTTGCTGGCGCCAATGGTAATGCCGCCGCCGTTCACGTAGACGTCCGCGCGGTTGACGCAGTTTTCGATGAGACCGGAGGAGGTGGCGGCGATGCCGCCGGCGTGGAGTGTCGACTTCGACACCCGATCCAGGGAGATGTGGCCGCTGGCGATCTCCAGGCCGCGGATCGTGCCGTAGTTTCCGCCGAAGAGCCCCGCGTCCTTGTTGGACACGGACAGATAGAGGTTCGAAATTTTGAAGCCGCCGCCGTCGAAGGTGCCGCCGAAGCCGTCGATGGGCACCCAGGAGTTGCGGCTGATGACCGTGGACGCGCCGTAGCCGTAAACGCCGCCGTCCAGAAGGTCGATGTCGTTGGCCAGGGCGGCGGTGCGCCCGGCGAAGTCGTCCCCGCCGTTGACTTGATTGGCCAGCCAGGCGAGGCCCCGCGCGGTGTAAATGGTGCAGTTCCCGGCGGCGTCGAGGGCGTAGTCCGTGCCCGCCACGGCCAGCGCACCCGTCTCCGGCCAGGTGGCGGGGCCGTCCGCAAAGCGGGCGTAGAGGGTGAGCGCGCCGGTGGTTTTCGCGGGGACGGCGGTCAGCGGCTCGCCGCTGAAGCCGGAGGAGGTGTACCACCCGTCGAAGCTGCCGCTGCCGCCGGTGAGCGCGGAGCCGTCCGGCAGCGGGCAGCTGTCTTTATAGTGGTAAGTCGCGGGCACGGTCACGCCGTCAGCCCACTCTGCGCCGCCGCGGACGAAGTACAGCGGGAATTCCGCGTCATGGATGGTCGAGCCCCACTTGGCGGTGAACTCATCGTAAAAAACGCCGCCGTTGGCGGTGCCGTATCTGCCCAGCGTGAACGACCCCCAAAACCGGCCGCCCTCGATGACGCCGTTGCACACCACTGCAACATTGCACTCTCCCTCGGCGGCGAAGGAGTGGCCGTTGTCCAGGGTCAGCGTGGCCCCGTCATAGGTCCAGCCCTCGCCGCTGGCCGCCGCCGGCACGCCGTTTTTAAACGGAATGACGACCGTGCCCGCCGGGTAGGCGTCCTCCGCCCGCACCGCGCCGGGCAGGGCGGCGCAGAGACACAGGGCCAGCAGCAGGGCGGTCAGTCTGTTTCTCATTCTCATAGCGATGGTTCCTCCTGTCGAGCTTTTGCCTGAACTTCCGCGTGGTGCGGAGCTGATTTTGCACGTCATGGAAAAACGTCCAGTTGGGTACCCAACTGGACAAAGGGGCGCGCCCCTTTGTCATTCCTCTTTCGACAACATTCGACAACAGTTTATTATACACAGCCGGAGGAAAATGTAAATCAGTCCAAAGTATGAGAGAAAATGACCGGCATATCAATCGGCGCAGAGCAAAAGGACCCCCGGGAAACCGAAGTTTCCCGGGGGTCTGGGTCTGTTGGAACGCTGAGCCTTACTTGGAGAAGTTCTTCATGAAGTTCCAGGCCAGCTTCGCGTGGGAGTAGGGCGCCCAGTGCGTGGTGTTCTCGGCCAGAACGAACACCACCATCAGCTCGCCGTCGGCATTGTAATACTCGGCGAAGGTGTGGGTCTGCCCGTCGATCTCCAGCTCGTAGATGCGGTCGGCGGTGAAGCCCAGGGCGTTCTCGTCGGTGCGGACGGCGGCGGTGCAGCCGTTCTGCTTCAGCCAGGCGTTGAAGCCCTCAAAGGCCTCGTCAGAGAGGGGCAGGTGGGGCTTCATCTCCTTGCCGCCCACCATGAAGTACATGGGCGCGGTCCCGGCAGCGGCGAAATCGGACCAATCCAGGCCGCCCATGGCGTCGGGGCCGACGGGGATGCCCAGGCCCACGCAGCCGGTGGCGGAGGAGGCGGCCACAACGTCGTTGCCGCGGATGGCGCAGGCCATGGAGGCGATGCCGCCCATGGAGTGGCCGGAGGTGTAGATGCGGTCAAAGTCGATGGGGTAGCCCTCGTCCGCCAGGACCTTGGTGTAGTTGGTCAGGTTGGCGATGGTCAGGTCATGCTCCATGTTGTTGTTCTCGGGCACGATGACGATGAAGCCCTCCTCACGGCAGATCTCCACAAAGCCGTGGTTGGTGGCCTCAAACAGAGAACCGCCGCCGCCGTGGAAGCAGAACACCACGGGGTACTTTTCGGTGGAGGTCCCGTCGTTCTTGATGTAGTCGGGGATGTAGGCGATCCACTCGTTGGGGCGATACTCCTTGGTGCCGCCCTGGCCGTTATCCACGGTCACCACGTCGTCCCGGTTGTAGACCTTCTCGACGATGCCGCGGTCGGCCCAGTACTGGATCATGGTGTCGCTGGCGTAGTTCTGGTCGCCCAGGATGCACAGCTCGTACTTGATGCGGTTCAGGGTGTCCTCGCCGGCCTTGCTGTTGACAAAGGCGGGCATGTCAAAATCGGGGCTGCCGTTGCCCTTGTAGATCTGGTAGGCGGAGTAGAAGCCGCCGTAGACGGTGGTGTCGAACCACAGCTCCTTGCCCTCGTAATCGTAATCCACGGGGGCGTTCATCAGCTTGACCAGACGGCTGGCCAGCTCACCGCGGGTCACGGGCTCGGCGGAGGGCGCGAACACGGGGCCGGTGGGGCCGAAGGACAGGGCGTTGTTATTGTTGGGGAAGTTGATGTAGTCCACGCCGACCAGGTCGCCGTAGGCGCGGAAGATCTCGTCCAGCTCCGTGCCGGTGAGGGTGCCGTTGGGGTCGAACCTGCCGTTGTCCAGCTTCACGATGCCGTTGGAGACGGCCCAGCCCACATAGCCGGAGTACCAGGAGCCAGGCTTCACGTCGGCGATGCCGTAGACGTCGGTGGGGACGGCGTTGGCCAGGCGGCCCAGAACGGTGATGGCCTGGGCGCGGGTGACGGTGCCGTCGGGGGCGAAGGTGTTGACCCCGATCCCGTTCATCAGGCCCGCCTCGGTGACGGTCTGGACGGCGGCGGCGTAGTCGGCGTCGTTATCCACGTCGGAGTAGTAGGTGGGGGTCTTGGCGGTGTAGACCCGCTGGCCGTCCACGATGGAGTACTGGCTCATGAAGTCCCAGGCCAGCTTGGAGAAGGAATAGGACACCCAGTGGGGCAGACCGGCCACGCCGACAATGACCATGGTCTTGATGCCGGCGGTGTTGTAGAACTCCGCGAAGGTGTAGGTGGTGCCGTCCAGCTCGGCAGTGTAGACGCGGTCGGCGGTGATGCCGATGGCGTTGCTGTCGGTGGCGACGGCCTTGGTGGGGCAGTCGTTCATGGCCAGCCAGGCGTTCAGACTGTCGATCATGCCCTGGGCGAAGGGCAGCTGGTTCATGTCGCTCTCACCGACCTGCATCCAGATGGGCATTCCGCCGCAGTTATCCAGCTGCTCCTGGGTGATGCTGCCCTCCATGGTGATCTCGTTGCCGCGCAGATAGCTCTGGATGGTGGAGCCCTCCATCAGCATACCGAAGGAGGCGCTGTGGGGCGCGATGGCGGCCACGATGTCGCTGCACGCCAGGCCGACCTTCAGAGAGGTCGCGGCGCCCTTGGACATGCCGGCCACATAGACGCGGCTGCGGTCAACGGGGTAGCCCTTGGCTTCCAGCTCGTCAAGGTACTTGGGGAGCATCTCAATGGAGACGTCGGGGTCAGAGTTCTCGTTTTCCGGAACGACGACCATGAAGCCTTCGTCATAGCAGATATGGACAAAGCCGTGGTCGGTGGCCTCAAAGAGGGTGCCGCCGTTGCCGTGGTGGCAGAACACCACGGGGTAGAGCTCGGTGTTGTCCTCGGCCATCATGTAGTCAGGCACGTAGGTGAGCCACTCATGCTCGGGGTCGTCAGAATTGTAGGCCGTCTCGATGACGCCCTGGGCGGCCCAGTAGTCGATCATGGTCTGGCTTGCGTAGTTGGAGTCGCCAACCAGAGCCAGTTCGTACTTGATGCGGCTCATGACCAGCTCGCCCTGCTTGCTGTTGATGAAGGCGTCGACATCAAAGGTGTTGTCGCCGTTGCCCTTCATGATCTGATAGGCGGAGTAGAAGCCGCCGTAAACGGTGGTGTCGAACCACAGCTCCTTGTCGGGATAGGTGATGACCGGGCCGGTGTAGTCGTCGGCCTCCTTCGTGGGGGGCGCCGGGGGTGCGGCAAAGGCCGCGCCGGCGCAGAGGGAGAGCGCCAGGACCAGCGCCAGCAGTGCTGACAGTGTTTTCTTCATGCTTGTTCCTCCTTCGTCATTTCAGGGCAAAAAGAAGCCTCATTTCCGCCCTGCTGTATGGATACTATACAACAGGATGGAAATGAGGACTATGGCTTGACCCGTTTTTGATTTAACCTTTTCCGACTGCTTGCTTCCGGAACGCCGCAGGCGGGAGCCCCTCCTTCTCCCGGAAGATCCGGGAGAAGTGCACCGCGCTGTGGAAGCCCGCCCGCTCCGCGATCTGCTCCATGGAGAGGTCGGTGCCGCGCAGCAGGCGCTTTGCCTCGTTCAGCTTCAGCTCGAGGATGAGGTCCACATAGCGCCGCCCGGTGGCCGCCTTGATCTGGCGGCTCAGGTAGTCGGGCTCATAGTGGAACGCCTTGGCCACCTCCGACAGCGACGTGGTCCGGTAGTGGTTCTGGAGGTACATCAGCACCGACGCCATGGGGACGCCGGTCCGTCCGCTCCGCCGGTCGGGCTCGGCGGGGACCTCCGCGCAGGCCCGCAGGGCGTAGGTCATCAGCATTTCGATATAGCCGTCCCGCAGCTCCCGCGCGTAGAGGTCGTGCGAGTATCCCTCCGCGAAAATGCAGGCGACGACCCGGTTCACCAGCCGGTCCGGCGTGAGGTGCAGCAGCACGTAGCCGGGGCCCTGGGGCTCGAAGCATTTCTGGAAGAACTGCGCCACGATGTTTTCCCCGGCCAGCAGCTTTTGCAGAACGGCCTCCAGGGAGTGCCTCCAGAAGGCCAGGGAGATCACCTCGCTGTCCGGCGCGGCGTTGACGTCGTGGACGAACTGGGGCGCGATCAGGCACAGGGTCCCCTGGGAGCAGTGCACCGCGCCGCCCTGGTTCCACACGCAGGCCGAGCCCTTCAGCACATAGAGAAATTCAAAGGAGGTGTGGCTGTGGAGCCGCTTCTGCTGGTGGGAGGCGATCTTGATGGGCAGTACGTTCATGGCCTCCTTCATTTCCGGCGGCGGGCCGGAAAAGCCCCGCTCCGAGCGCAGGAAGAAGCTGATGTCCACGGGCATACTGTCCAGCAGCGCGTGGAAGGCGGACAGATCGGTGAAGTCCCAGTCCATAAAGTCCACGGTGGGCAGGGTCTCCGCACAGTGGCTGCGGCCCTCCTCCCACAGCAGGGAGAGGGCCCCCGCGAAGTGCGCCGGCCGCCCGTGTTCCTTTTCGTATTGGACCAGGCGCTCCTGCGCCTCGCCCCAGAGTACATAGTGACGCATGATGGGCCTCCTTTCCGTGTCCCGGCGGGCGATCCCTGCCCCGCGGGCGGGGCGCAGCGTCCCACTTTCCGGTGGACATCTCCCGGTTTTAGCATTTTACAAGGGGCAGATATGCCAATATAATAGACTCACAGGCCGGCGGAACTGTCACCTTCGTAGAGGGCGTCCAGCCGGTCGATCAGCTGGGAGAGGACCTTGTCGGCGGCATCCCTCCGCCAGACCGCCACCAGATCGGTGGCCGCGTCCTCGTCCCGGATGGGCACGGTGGCGCAGCCCGCCTGGTACTCCTCGCACAGCATCCGGGGAAAGACCGCGATGCCGTTGCCCGCCTTGACCTGAAGGACGGTCTTGGCCGGGGAATCCAGCGCGTGGCTGGTGCGGGGCTTCACCTGCTGCCGGCCCAGACGGGTGAGGAACTCCGCGTTGGGTTCGTTGGGCCGGCGGGAGGCCAGGAAGGACTCCTCCGGGATCTCCTCCAGGGAGACGCTCTCCCGGCCGCTCAGAGGGTGGTCCTTGCTGACCAGCAGGGCGAAGCGGTCCCGCAGGATGGGCTTGGAGCACAGCAGCGGGGCATAGGCCACGGGCAGCTCGAACTCGTAGGTGATGCCCAGGTCCGCCTCGCCGTTGGCCACCGCGCCGATGACCTCCCAGGTGTGCATGGGATTGAGCATGAGCTTGTGGCCCGGGTGGCCGTCGCTGAACTGGCGGAAGGCCTCGAACAGGCGGCTCTGGTACATGGAGATGCAGGCGATCACGATGGTGGAGGTGTGCTCCCGGTGGATCTGCCGGATGCTGTCCTGAAAGCTGTCGAAGGCGGCGATGAAGGCCGGCCCCCGCTCGAATACGTACTGCCCGGCGGCAGTGAGCTCGATGGACCGCCCGCCCCGCACCAGCAGCTGGACGCCCAGGCTCTCCTCCAGCCCGGCGATGTGGCGGCTCATGGCGGAACTGCTGATGAAAAGCGCCTCGGCCGCCCGGGAGATATTCTTGAACTGGGCAACGGTGCAGAAATACCGGAGTTGTTCGATGGTCATGACAGGTTCTCCCTTCGCTGTTTTTGCCAGTATAGCACCAAATATCCCGGACCGCAAGGCCGGCCCCGCCGGAGGGCGCACCCACACCGTCAAGTACGCAGCGTGCACGCGCAGCTTGAAATAAATCTGACTGCCTGGAGGTATCGCAAACAATGGATCGTATGGATCAGCTGGAACGCCGCCTGGAGCGGATGGAGGCCATCAACGAGATCCTCAACCTGATGAATCTCTATGAGACCTACCACAGCGCCAACCGGCGGATCGTCCCCGACAAGGACGAGCGCTTCCTGGAGCTGTGGGCCAGGAAGGCCCCCAACGTGTTCCTGGAGGTGGGGCCCATGGGCCGCTTCGAGGGGTATGAGGGCATCAAGCGCCACACCGAGACCGTCGGCTCCATCGAGGAGGACATGACCGGCCGCTTCTTCGAGCATCACATCACCACCCCCCTCATCGAGGTGGCCGGCGACGCCCAGACCGCCAAGGCCATGTTCTATTCCCCCGGCCTGGAGACCCACCTGGACCCCAGGACCGGCGAGGTGGTGCCCATGTGGTGCTGGGGCCGCTACCGCGCCGACTTTATCAAGGAGGACGGCGCGTGGAAGTTCTGGCGGGTCCGCTTCCACGTCCACTTCTGCACCCCCTACGCCAAGGGCGGCTGGACCGAGGTGTCGGACGGCGCGGCGGAGTTCACCGGCGATATGGTGAAGCCCCTCATCGAGACGAAGATGGTGCTCTATGACCGCCAGCGGGACGACTTTGACGTGCTGCGCATGGTGCCCCGTCCCTTTGGCCCCTATGAGACCTACACGGACGACATGTTCGTGGACGAGGACTTCTGAGCCCGTCCCGGCCGCAAGAATCGTTGAAGGAGGTACGTTCTATGTATCATGAACACAGCGCGGAGGCCAGCGCCCGCCGCGCCAGGGACCTTGCAGAGATCAAGAACCTGTACGCGGCCCACGCCTACTGCATGGGCGCCCAGCAGCAGCGCCACGAGCTGGACACCTATTGGGCCAGGGAGCGCGACGACCTGGTCTACGCCGTGGGCGACGACGCCTGGGCGGGCCGGGCGCAGGTCTACGCCTATTACGCGGACAGCACCGAGCGGGCGGCCCAAAAGCGCCTGACCCGGCTCCATGAGCTGGCCCCGGAGGAGGTGGCCGACGTCCCGGAGAACCTGCACATGGGCGACCTGTGCATCCGCGGCGGCAGCACGCCCTATCTGGAGGTGGCCGGGGACGGCCGCACCGCCCGGGGCATCTGGCAGAGCATCGCCCTCACCGCCTATCCGGACGACGGCGGCGTGCCCGTGCCCTATCTGACCCTGGGCCGGGACCTGGTGGAGTTCGTCCGGGAGGCCGACGGCTGGAAGATCTGGCACTTCCGCACGGTGCGCGACCTCCAGTGGCGCACCCATGAGGACCTGGTGCTCAACAAGACCCGGCTGTTCCGCACCGTGGGCAACAGCGGCACCATGGTGCCCGCCACGGTGAAGCTGCGCCCCTTCGAGATGGAGGGCAGCTACAGCACCCGGCGGGTGCCCAGATTCGCGCCCCCGCTGCCCCGGTCCACCCCCACCTGGGACGAGGAGCAGTCCTTCTGCTACGTGGTGGGCCGGCTGGACGCCGACCCCGACTGCATGCCCGGCGGCGCCTACTACGTCGAGCCGGACGACGAGTAAAGGGAGGTCAGCAAGATGTATTTTGATCAAAACACAGCCCAGCAGGCCGGACGCGCGCTGGACTGGTTCGCCATCGACAACCTGTTTTCCGCCCACTGCCTGTGCATGAGGGCCCGCAGGCGCCGCTATGAGCTGGACACCTACTGGTCCGCCCGCAAGGACATCGCCTATTCCGAGGGCACGGCCTGCTACAACGGCCGGAAGTCGGTCTACCGCGTGTACGCCGGCCTGGAGGAGGAGATGGACGCCGGCAAGCTGGCGCTGCTGCAAGCACGCTTCCCGGAGCAGGTGCCCGCCGGCGGCAGCGCCCTGGGCATCGGCGACCTGGACCTGCTGTATTCCGGCTCCGCCTACATCGAGATCGCCAAGGACGGCGGCACAGCCAAGGGCGTGTGGTACACCGTGGGCCTCTCCGCCGAGCCGGATGAGAACGGCGTCCCCCGGGGCGGCCTGTACACCGGCCGGGCGGCGGTGGAGTTCATCAAGGAGGACGGCCAGTGGAAGATTTGGCACTACCGCACCAGCCCCGACTTCTCCTGGCTCATTCCCCAGGAGCAGCTGCTGGCCGGCACCGGCCCCTGCGCCGACGTGCATCCCGACCCGGACCACCCCGCCCCCAACCTGAAGCTGAAGCCCCTGGCCGACGGAGATCCGTGGTCTGCCTTCAAGGTGCCCGCCGCCGCGCCCCAGACCGTGGCCCCCTATGAGACCTGGACCCCGGAGGACTCCTTCGTGGCCCCGGCGGAGGCCGCCGACTGGACCTGGAATACCGACGCCGGCGCCGCCCCCGACCTGAGCCATGCCGAGGAGGACGCCCGGTATGCCGCCAACCACATCGAGGTGCTCAACCTGTCCGCCATCCACTGCTACGGCTACGGCTCCCAGCAGATGGTGATGGAGCTGGACCGCTTCTGGGCCCAGCGCACCGAGGATCTGGCCGGCTGCCACGCCGACCGGGCCCATCAGGGCCACGACCTCCAGTACAAGTATTACGCCCGGGGCAACATGGGCATGAACTGGGGCAAGGTGGAGCTGATGCACAGGCTGTTCCCCGACCGGGTGGCCCTCCACCCCTACAACCTGGGCATCGGCGAGCTGGTCATCCGCTTCTACACCTCCCCCTACATCATGGTGGCCGACGACTGCAAGACCGCCCAGGGCGTGTGGTACAGCTTCGGCATCTCCTCCGAGGTGGACAAGCAGGCCCACCCCGTGCCCTTCATGCAGTGGGGCCGGGAGATGTGCGACTTCGTGCTGGAGGGCGACACCTGGCGCTTCCTGCACTTCCGCCTGTCCGCCGACATCGACTACCTGCTGGACTACCGGGTGGTCCTGAGCGAGGGGCTGGAGAACGGCTTCCCCCGGACGGTGAAGGCCGAAAAGCCCGCCCCCGACAGCCGCCTGCGCCCCTTCCTGATGGACGAGCCCTACAGCCCCTTCCGGGTGGCCAACTACAGCCCGGAGCCCCCCTTCCCCTTCCTCACCTGGGACAACCGTTCCTCCTGGGTGCTCCCCGAGGTCACGGACTGACCTACAATATAAATAAAGAGAGGATGGCTTTTCCATGACATCTATCGCTGTTTCCGCCGTCGCCCTGGTGCTGGGCATCGTCGTATTCATGGCCCTGTGCATGAAGGGCACCGGCACCGTCATCGCCGGCGTCATCGCCACGATCATCGTGGGCGTCACCACCAAGACCGGCCTGGTCACCAGTCTGTTCACCACCTTCCTCAGCGGCGCGGCCGGCTTCCTGCAAACTATGATGCTCATTTTCGCGGCGGGCGCCGTGTTCGGCGGCCTGCTCAACGCCACCGGCTGCTCGGACCGCATCGGCGTCACCTTCGCGAACCTCATGGGTGAGAAGAATATCTTCATCCTGATCTACGTGCTGGTCATCATCCTTCAGATGGCCGGCGTGCAGCCCGCCCTGGTGATCTCCTTCATTTCCTTCGGCATGATGCGCAAGCTGAATCTGCCCCGGTACATCGCCATGGTGGCCTGCATGGGCTCCTCCTTTGTGGTGCTGTTCGGCGCGGCCTCCACCAACATGATCTGCTCCGCCGCCCTGGGCACCACCATCTACACCCAGCCGGTGTTCACCGTGATCATGGCGGTGATCCACCTGGTGCTCATCCACCTCTATGTGCTGTACCTCATCAAGGACGCCCGGAAGAAGGGCATCGGCTACGACCCGCTGGAGAACGAGGCCGTGCTGGAGTCCCGCAGGGACGACACCCAGCTGCCCCCCTTCCCCCTGGCCATCGCCCCCGTCATCTTCGTGATCGCCTGGTGCCTGGTCACCATCAACTGCTTCCGCTTCACCTCCGGCCAGGCCGCCGTCAGCGGCATGATCATCGCCTCCCTGTTCCTGCTGCTGGTGCTGGGCAAGAACATCAAGGGCAATAAGTTCGCCGTGCTGGAGGGCTCCGTGAAGCCCATCCTGTACGCCCTGCTGTGCTCCTGCGCCGCCGTGGGCTTCGCCTCCGTGGTCAAGGAGACCGCCGCCTTCGAGGCCATCATCCAGGGCGCCTCCAACTGGGGCATGAGCGGCTACGTGCTGGCCGTCATCGGCACCGCCGTGTTCTCCGCCGTGTGCGCCGACGGCAACGCCGGCTCTGCCTCCTTCCTGGCCATCATGGGCTCCCGCCTGATGGAGAGCGGCCTGAACATCGGCATCATCCACCGGCTGATCCAGTGGTCCTCCGCCACCTTCGACTCCCTGCCCCACAACGGCGCCATCGTCATGTTCCTGACCCTGTTCGGCTACGACCACAAGAAGGCGTACAAGTACCTGGTGGTCTCCAACATCGTCATCACCTCCATCACCACCATCATCGCGCTGATCATCGCCTCCATCTTCTTCTGAGCGCCCGGCGCTCTTCTCTCAAAAGCAGGAGGTCCCGGGGCGGCAGCCCCGGGACCTCCTGTTTTTCCTGTTGGATTCAGCCCTTTTCCTCCTCATCGGGCAGGGGACGGCGGCGGTGCTCCACGGGGCCCCACTCGGGCAGGGGCAGCCGCTGCATGGCGCCGAACACATAGTCCTTCAGCCGGGGGTAGGTCTTGGACAGCTCCGCCACCAGCTCCTTCACCTCCTGCCGGCGGGTGTAGCCGTCGGCGGGGCAGGGGTTCTTCACGATGGGCAGGCCGTACTGCGCCGCCGTGCTGCGGATCATCCCCTCCCCGCAGTAGAGCAGGGGGCGGATCTGGGTGACGCCGGTGCGGTCCAGATAGGTCACCGGCTGGAAGCAGGACAGACGGCCCTCGTAAAAGAGGGAGAGGAAGAAGGTCTCCACCGCATCGTCAAAGTGGTGGCCCAGGGCGATCTTGTTCAGGCCCAGCTCCCCCATGGCGTTGTGGATGGCCCCCCGGCGCATCTTGGCGCACATGGAGCAGGGGTTCTTCTCCTTCCGCAGGTCGAAGATGATGTGGAAGATCTCGGTCTGCACCATGTGATAGGGCACGTTCAGCTCCTCGCACAGCTTCGCCACGCCGCCAAAGTCCATCTCCGGCACGCCGGGGTGGACCGTGAGGGCGTGGACCTCAAAGGGCACGGGGTAGAACTCCCGCAGCTTGGCCATGGCGTACAGCAGGGTCAGGGAGTCCTTCCCGCCGGACACCCCCACCGCCACCCGGTCCCCGGGCTGGATCATGTCATAGTCCTCGATGCACCGGCGCACCCGGGACAAAATGGCGTTCATATCCATATTCTTCATCTCCAAAAATGCAAATCAAAAACGAGAAAACGGGCGTTTCGCTTCGTTTGAACGAGCATGAGAGAGCATATCAAAAATTTCGAGAAAAAAGCCCGGATTTTGATTGACACCCGCCCCAAGCCGTACTATAATACATCCTGCGCTGTTCCGGCGCAACCCCAATGTTTTCAAAAGAAAATCAGAATAAATGGAGGAACACCGATATGTCTACCTTTATGGCAAACAAGGCCAACATCGAGCGTAAGTGGTACGTGCTCGATGCCGCCGGCAAGCCTCTGGGCAAGACTGCTGCCGCCGCCGCCGTGCTGCTGCGGGGCAAGCATAAGCCTGAGTACACTCCCCACGCCGACTGCGGCGACTTCGTCATCGTCATCAACGCGGACAAGGCCGTGCTCACCGGCAACAAGGGCGAGCAGAAGTACTACCGCACCCACTCCGGCTGGGTCGGCGGCCTGAAAGAGACCAAGTACCGCATCCTGATGCAGGAGAAGCCCGAACTGGCCATGCGCGTGGCCATCCGCGGCATGATGCCCCGCAACACCGTCACCAAGGACTCTCTGAGCCGCCTGAAGATCTATCGCGGCGCTGAGCACAAGCATGCCGCTCAGAAGCCCGAGCTCTGGACTGCGGAATAAGGAGGTAACTGAACATGTATAAGAGCAAGAAGCCCTATCATTACGGTACCGGCCGCCGGAAGTCCTCCGTGGCCCGCGTCCACCTGTTCCCCAACGGCACCGGCTCCATCACCATCAACGGCCGCGACGTCGAGGAGTATTTCGGCCTGGAGACCCTGAAGATGGTCGTCCGTCAGCCCCTGAACACCACCGGCGTGGTGGGCAAGGTGGACGTGGTGGCCACCGTCACCGGCGGCGGCGTCACCGGTCAGGCCGGCGCCCTGCGCCACGGCATCTCCCGCGCCCTGCTCCAGATGGATCCCGAGTTCCGCGCCCCCCTGAAGGCCGCCGGCTTCCTCACCCGCGATCCTCGTATGAAGGAGCGTAAGAAGTACGGTTTGAAAGCGGCAAGAAGAGCCCCCCAGTTCTCCAAGC
>CAVJBM010000007.1:0-3961 GCA_963647775.1 Anaerovibrio sp. | reverse complement strand
CCGCAAACCCGCACAGCAATGAGAAAACCCCGGAATCATACGATTCCGGGGTTTGGCGCGGAAGGAGGGATTTGAACCCTCGCGCGCTGTTTAGACGCCTACTCCCTTAGCAGGGGAGCCCCTTCGGCCTCTTGGGTACTTCCGCAAGTCGAATTCAGCGCAGCTATGAAGTTGGCGGAGAGGGTGGGATTCGAACCCACGGCTCTTGCGAGTCACTGGTTTTCAAGACCAGCTCCTTAAACCACTCGGACACCTCTCCACATGGAAACGGCCCAAATGCAAGGATTATCTTACCACAGGATGCTTGTCTTGTCAATCATAACTTGTGCGTTTCCGCCGGAAATATCCGTGCCCGGCAAAAATTTAGGAGTGCGCCCGGGGACGGACGCACTCCTGCGTTTGCTCAGAACAGCCCGGAGATCCTGCCGTCCTCGTCCACGTCGATCTTCTCCGCAGACGGGACCTTGGGCAGGCCGGGCATGGTCATGATGTCGCCGGTGAGGGCCACGATGAAGCCCGCGCCGGCGGACACCTTCAGGTTGCGCACCGTGACGGTAAAGCCCCGGGGCGCGCCCAGCAGCGCGGCGTCGTCGGAGAAGGAGTACTGGGTCTTGGCCATGCAGATGGGCAGGCTGCCGAAGCCCAGGTCGGTCAGCTGCTTGGCCTGCTTCACCGCGCTGCCCACCAGCTGCACCCCGTCGGCATGGTAGACCTTGGTGCAGATGGCGTGCAGCTTCTCCTCGATGGTGGTGTCCGCCTCATAGGTGTAGCGGAAGTCGTTGGGCTGCTCGCACAGGCGGACCACCTCCTCGGCCAGGGCCCTGCCGCCCTCGCCGCCCTTGGCCCACACCTCGCTGAGCGCCACGTTGACCCCCAGCTCATTGCACTTCTTCTCCACCAGGTCCAGCTCGGCCTTGGTGTCCGTGGGGAAGGCGTTGATGGCCACCACGCAGGGCAGGCCGAACACGTTCTTCACGTTGTCCACATGCTGCAGCAGGTTGGGCAGGCCCTTCTCCAGCGCCTCCAGATTCTCATGGTTCAGGTCGGGCTTGGCCACGCCGCCGTGGTACTTCAGCGCCCGCACGGTGGCCACGATGACCACGGCGGAGGGCTTCAGCCCCGCCATGCGGCACTTGATGTCCAGGAACTTCTCCGCCCCCAGGTCCGCGGCGAAGCCCGCCTCGGTGACGGCATAGTCCCCCAGCTTCAGGGCCATGCGGGTGGCGGTGACGGAGTTGCAGCCGTGGGCGATGTTGGCGAAGGGCCCGCCGTGGATGAAGGCGGGGGTGCCCTCCAGGGTCTGCACCAGGTTGGGCTTCAGCGCGTCCTTCAGCAGGGCGGCCATGGCCCCCTGGGCCTTGAGATCGGCGGCGGTGACGGGCTTGCCGTCGTAGGTGTAGGCCACGATCATGCGGGCCAGCCGGGCCTTCAGGTCGTTGATGTCGGACGCCAGGCAGAGCACGGCCATGATCTCGCTGGCCACGGTGATCTCGAACCCGTCCTCACGGGGCACGCCCTGGGCCTTGCCGCCCAGACCGTCGATGATGTGGCGCAGCTGCCGGTCGTTCATGTCCACGGCACGCTTCCAGGTGATCTGCTTCACGTCGATGCCCAGCTGATTGCCCTGCTGGATGTGGTTGTCCAGCATGGCGGCCAGCAGGTTGTTGGCCGCGCCGATGGCGTGGAAATCGCCGGTGAAGTGGAGGTTGATGTCCTCCATGGGCACCACCTGGGCATAACCGCCGCCGGCGGCGCCGCCCTTCACGCCGAACACGGGGCCCAGGGAGGGCTCCCGCAGGGCCACCACGGCGTTCTTGCCGAGCTTCCGCAGGCCGTCGGTGAGGCCCACGGAGGTGGTGGTCTTGCCCTCGCCGGCAGGGGTGGGGGTGATGGCGGTGACGAGGACCAGCTTGCCGTCCGGCTTATCCGCCAGGTCCTTCAGCAGCCGGTAGTCCACCTTCGCCTTGTAGTTGCCGTACTGCTCCAGATATTTCTCGTCGATGCCTATGACGTTGGCGATCTCCGTGATCTTCTTCATTTCGCATGCCTGGGCGATCTCCAGGTCGGATCGATAGGTCATGGGCGGGCCCTCCCTCAAATTTTGTTGAAATACTTCACGGCGGAAGTAAACAGCTTCATGTCGTACTGGTCCGGGACGTTGCGGTACAGGCTGCCGCCGATGCGCTCGCTGTGGCCCATCTTGCCCAGCACCCGCCCGTCGGGGGAGGTGATGCCCTCCACCGCGCAGACGGAGCCGTTGGGGTTGAAGGCGGTGTCCATGGTGGGCACGCCGTCCAGGTCCACATACTGCGTGGCGATCTGGCCGTTCTCCGCCAGCCGGCGCACCAGGTCCTCCGAGGCGAGGAAGCGGCCCTCCCCGTGGGAGATGGGTATGGCGTAGACCTCGCCCACCTCCACGCCTGCCAGCCAGGGGGATTTGTTGGAGCACACCCGGGTACGGACGATGCGGGACTGGTGCCTGCCGATGAGGTTGTGGGTCAGGGTGGGGCAGGAGGCGTCGGTGTCGATGATCCTGCCGTAGGGCACCAGACCCAGCTTGATGAGGGCCTGGAAGCCGTTGCAGATGCCCAGCATCAGGCCGTCCCGCCGCTCCAGCAGGGCGGTGACCTGCTCCTTGACGGCGGGACTGCGGAAGAAGGCGGTGATGAATTTGGCGGAGCCGTCGGGCTCATCGCCGCCGGAGAAGCCGCCGGGAATGGCGATCATCTGGGCGGTCTGGATGAGCTGGGCGAAGTCCCGGGCGCTTTGGGCAACGTGGTCGGCGGTCAGGTTGCGGATCACGAAGATCTCCGCCTCCGCCCCGGCGTCCAGGAAGGCCCGCTGGGTGTCATACTCGCAGTTGGTGCCGGGGAACACGGGGATGAGTACCTTGGGCCGGGCGGTTTTCACGGTGGGCACGGCCCGGCCGATGGCGGTGTAGGCGAAGGGCTCCACCTTGCCGGCCGCGCCGGTGCGGGTGGGGTAGACCCCCTCCAGCACCCCTTCATTGAGGGCCAGCAGCTCGTCAATGGGCGCGCTGTCGCCGCCCAGGACCACGCAGGGCTCGGCGGTGGTGCGGCCCAGGCGGACGGCGGAGCCGCCCGCGAGTTCGCCGGTCAACTCGGCTACGATGGCGCCGGGCATGGCGCCGTCGAACCAGCCGCCGGTCCCCGGGTCGGCGGCAAAGCCGATCCCGTTGCCGAAGGACATTTTCATCACGGCCTCCGCCAGACTGTGCTCCACGGCCCAGGCGGACCTGACCTGCCCGGCCGCGCACAGCCGGTGGAATTCCTCCCAAAGTTCAGCCCGTTCCCCGGCGCGGTGGGCGGGGAAGAGGTACACCGGGTGCCCGGCTTCCTTGAACTCAGGGGTGATCACCTCGTCCGCCTTGATGGGGGCGATGGCGAAGGAGATGAGGGTGGGGGGCACGTCCCGGTCCAGGAAGGAGCCGGACATGGAATCCTTGCCGCCGATGGCGGCGGCCCCCAGCTCCAGCTGCGCGTCCAGCGCGCCCAGCAGGGCGGCGAAGGGCTTGCCCCAGCGCTCCGGCTCGCGGCGCAGCTTTTCGAAGAACTCCTGAAGGGAGAGGTAGGCTTTCTTATGATCCGCCCCGGCGGCCGTCAGCTTGGCCACGGAGGTGATCACCGAATTGTAGGCCCCCAGATAGGGGTCGGCGGTCATCTGATCGGGGTCAAAGCCCCAGGCCATGACGCTGGCCTGCTCCGTCTGGTGGCCGGGGAGCACGGGCAGCAGGGCGGCCATGGACTGTGCAGGGGTGGTCTGAGTCCTTCCGCCGAAGGGCATGGTCACGCTGCCCGCGCCGATGGTGCCGTCAAACCGCTCGGTGAGGCCCCGGCGGCTGGCGCTCTTGAGACTGGCGGCCACCGCACGCAGGTCGCGCTCCGGGGCGCGGCCCAGGCTGGCACGGTTGACCTCCGCCACGCGGACCTCCGTGTGCTTG
>CAVJBM010000006.1:0-10999 GCA_963647775.1 Anaerovibrio sp. | reverse complement strand
TTCGGCGACAAGTTCTCCCGGGCCTACGACGTGACCTTCACCGGCCGGGACAACAAGCCCCAGTACCCCTTCCAGACCTCCTGGGGCTCCACCACCCGGATGATCGGCGCGGTGATCATGACCCACGGCGACAACAACGGCCTGGTGCTGCCCCCCCGCATCGCCCCCATCCAGGTGGTGGTCATCCCCGTGGCCCAACACAAGAACGGCGTCATTGAGGCCAACGAGGCCGTCAAGGCCCGCCTGACCGCCGCCGGCCTGCGGGTGAAGATGGACGCCAGCGAGAACTCCCCCGGCTGGAAGTTCTCCGAGTACGAGATGAAGGGCGTGCCCCTGCGGCTGGAGCTGGGCCCCAAGGACATGGAGAAGAACCAGTGCGTCCTGGTCCGCCGGGACAGCGGCGAGAAGCTCTTCGTCTCCCTGGACGGCATCGAGGACACCGTGGCCAAGCTGCTGGACGACATCCACGACAGCCTCTACGCCAAGGCCAAGGAAAATCTGGAGACCCACACCTACGCCGCGTCCTCTCTGGAGGAGGCCAAGGCCGTCCAGGAGGAGAAGGGCGGCTTCATCAAGACCATGTGGTGCGGCAGTCTGGAGTGCGAGCTGGCCATGAAGGAGAAGGCCGGCATGTCCTCCCGCTGCCTGCCCCTGAAGCAGGAGCATCTGGGCGACGTGTGCGCCTGCTGCGGCAAGCCCGCCGACAAGATGATCTACTGGGGCGTGGCCTATTAAAAGAAAAAGCGATCCGCCCCCGGCCTTCCGGCCGGGGGCGGTCTTATTTTATCCGATGAATTCGTGCAGCAGGGACCCGGCGGGCACGGTCCTGGGGTCGATGGGCTCGAATTTGTCAAAGGCGGCCACCAGATCCATCAGCTCGTGGCGGCGCATGTTCTCCTCCGGCAGGGCGGCCATCATGGGCTTGGCGTAGCTGGCCATGACAGGCACCTCGTAGGGCAGGGAGGAGTCGAACAGCAGGTGGGCGGTGTTCTTGTAGGGGGAGATATACAGCTTCTCCCCCCGGCGGACGTTGTCCCACAGGTCCAGGGTTCGGGCCACGTCGGTGCCGCGGAAGTTGTAGTCCCGCACCGCCCGGCGGGCCAGGCGCATCCACGTGCCCTTGAAGCACAGCTCCTCTCCGTCCAGAATATTGCTGCGGGCGGAGATATACAGCCGGGTGGCCTCCGGATGGCGGCGGGTGATCTCGGTGTTCAGGGCGTGGATGCCCTCGAAAATGGCCAGCTCGTTCTTCCCCAGCTTCAGCAGGCGGCCCTCGCTGTCATTGCGCATCTGGCGGGCGAACTCGAAGTGGGGCACCAGCACCGCCTCCCCCCGGCTGAGCTTGGTGAAGTGCTCGTCCAGCAGCTTCATGTCCAGCATGGCGGGGGATTCCAGGTCGATGGTGCCCTCCGGCGTGCGGGGGGCGGTCCTGGGGTCCACGGTGAGGAAATAGTCGTCCATGGAAATGGTGTGGGTCTCCACCCCCCGGTTGTCCAGCACATGCTCGATCATCTGGGCGGTGGTGGTCTTGCCGGAGCCGGAGGGCCCCGACAGCAGGATCACGGGGCTGTCCTTCATGCGGCTGACGATGAGATCCGCCGCGGCCTCCACCTTCCGGCGGAACTGGGCGTCGCACTCCTGCATGAAGCCCACCGGGTCCCGGCGGACGGCGGCGTTGATGTCCTTCAGCTGATAAGCCATAAGTTACCTCCTTCGGTCAGATGCGCCGGAACTGCTTTTCCAGCTGGGCGCGGGTGAGTTCGATGGCCACGGGCCGGCCGTGGGGGCAGTATTTCACGCCGCCCTCCAGCACCATGCGGGCCACCTCCTCCAGCTCGGCGGGGCCGTTTTTCTGCCCGCCCTTGATGGCCGCCTTGCAGGCCATGGTGTGCATCAGTTCATCCCGGGCGGCGGCGGGGTCCGCGCTGCCGGTGACCCGGATGCGCCGGGCCAGCTCCAGCAGGGCAGGCTCGATATCGCCGGAGTTCAGATAGTCCGGGGCGGAGCGCACCGCCAGGGCGGCGGAGCCGAACTCCTCCACGTCGAAGCCGAAGCGGCCCAGCAGATCGGTCTGCTCCAGCAGGACGGCCCGGTCCTCCGGCGCGGGGGCAAAGGTCACGGGCACCAGCAGCTCCTGCACCATCGGTTGATAGTCTGCCGCCTTCAGGCGGTCAAAATTCATCCGCTCGTGGGCGGCGTGCTTGTCGATAAGGAGCACCTTCTCCCCCTGCTCCACCATCACATAGGTGTGGAACAGCTCGCCCCGGACCTGCCAGGGCTCCGCGGGCTCCGGCGCGGGGGCGGGCGGAACGGGCTCCGCCGCGGGGGGCGGCGCGACGGGCGCGGGCTCCCGTGCGGGAGCGGATCCCGCAGGGGCGGCCGGGGGCGGCGCCTGCTCCGGGGCCGGCTGGGGCCGGGGCGGAACGGGGGCGGGCTCCGCCGTCACCACCGGGCGCAGAGGCTCCCTGGCCGGGAGGGTCTCCGCCCGCCGGAAGGTGTGGGCCGGCACCGGCTGAGGTGCGGGCTTCGGCGGGGCGACGGGCTGGGGGGCCGCCTTCTTCTCCGGGGCGAACACCGGCGCGGCGGAATCCCGGAAGGTGAGGGAGGTCTGGTTGGGGGTGACGGTGTCCTGGGGCCGAACGCCGGACAGCACCGCCTGGGGCCGGGTGCGGTCCCCGTTCAGGGCGGAGAGCACCGCGTAGTACACGGTGGAGAACACCTGCTGCTCGTTCTGGAACTTCACCTCGGTCTTGGTGGGGTGGACGTTCACGTCCACCTCGTTGGGCCGCACGGTGAGGTGGAGCACGCAGCCGGGGAAGCGGCCCACCATCTTCTGGTTCTTATAGGCCTCCTCCAGGGCGGCCATCATGGTGCGGCTTTTGATGTACCGGCCGTTGACGAAAAAGTGCTGCCAGCCCCGGCTGCCCCGGCAGCAGGCGGGCAGGGAGGCGAAGCCGCTGACGCTCATCCCCTGGCCGGAGCCGGACACCGGCAGGAAGCCCAGGGCGATGTCCCGGCCCATGACGGCGTAGACGGCGCTTTTCAGCTGCCCGTCCCCGGGGGTGAGCAGTTCCTGCCGCCCGTCCCGGATAAACTTCACCGACAGCTCCGGGTGGGACAGGGCGATGCGCTGCACCACGGCGAACACCGCCGCGCCCTCCGCCGCGTCCTTTTTCATGAACTTCTGCCGGGCAGGGGTGTTGAAGAACAGGTCCCGCACCAGCATGGTGGTGCCGGCGGGGCAGCCCGCCTCCTCCTGACTGACCACCTCGCCCCCCTCCAGGGAGAGGGCGCAGCCCAGGTCCTCCCCGGCGGGGCGGGTGAGCAGCTCCACCCGGGACACGGCGGAGATGGCCGCCAGGGCCTCCCCCCGGAAGCCCAGGGTGCCGATGGCCTCCAGATCGTACTCGTTGGAAATTTTGGACGTGGCGTGGCGCAGGAAGGCGGTGGCCGCCTGATCGGCGGGGATGCCGCAGCCGTCGTCCGTCACCCGGATGAGGGTCATGCCGCCGTTGGCGATCTCCACCGTCAGGGCGGAGGCCCCGGCGTCGATGGAGTTCTCCATCAGTTCCTTCACCACGGAGGCGGGGCGTTCCACCACCTCGCCGGCGGCGATGAGGTCCGCCACATGGGGGTCCAGTTGTTTGATCATGGGCATAATTTCTCCTTATTCCAGATCCAGCAGAATGGTGACGGGGCCGTCGTTCTGGGAAAAGACCTGCATGTCCGCGCCGAACTCCCCGTGCTGCACGTCGAAGCCCCGCGCCCGGCACTGGGCCATGAACCGCTCGTACAGGGGGACGGCCAGCTCCGGCCTGGCCGCGCCGGTGAAGCCCGGGCGGCGCTTGGCGGTGTCGGCATAGAGGGTGAACTGGCTCACCACCAGCAGGGCGCCCCCCACGGTCTCCAGGTTCAGGTTCATCTTGCCCCCCTCGTCCTCAAAGACCCGCAGGCCGCAGACTTTGTCGGCCATTTTGTCGGCGGTGGCCTCCGTGTCGCCGGGGCCCACCCCCAGCAGCACCAGAAAGCCCTGGCCGATCTGGCCGTTCACCCGGCCGCCGATCTCCACACGGGCATTTTTCACCCGCGTCACCACTGCGCGCATGGAAACACTTCCTATCGTTGGGTTAGAATAGTTTATTATACACCAGAACGGCGGTCATCGTCAACGCAAAACGCCGCAGGGCGGAGCCCATCGGCTCCGCCCTGCGGCGTTTTAGAGTGTGTGTATCGGAACGACCAAAGGAGTCGATCTGATCAGAAGGGGAATCCGCCGCCGCCAGCGCTCTGGAGCAGCTCGATCACCTTGTCCTCGTGGTGATAGCGCACCTCGGAGACCTCGTCAAAGACCATGACCGCGTCGGTCTCGGCATTCCAGGACTCCCAGCCGGGGGTGCCCTCGTAGCAGAGGGAGATCAGTGCGTGGACCATCTTGTCGGAGATGTCCTCGGCCACGTCCTCATAACCGGCGATGAAGTGGCGGATGAGGTCCAGGTTGTGGAACCACAGGGGCACGTCGCCCGCCGTATGGATGGGCACCACGCCGCCGAACATGGGATAGCTCCAGGCCTGGATGGACTGCCAGGAGGTGCCGCCCACCTCGGCATAGCCAGCGGCGATCTTGTTGCTGTCCATGCCGGCGCGGTTGTTCATGTAGAGCACCTCGCCCACGGGGTGGCCGGGATAGGCAGCGGAGAACGCGTCATAGATCTCCTGGGCCTTGTCGCCGTACTTGTCGGTGAGCTTCTTCATGGTGGTCTCCTTGTCCCAGTTGGCGGGGACGAATTCCGCGTTGAAGATGAACTCAGCCATGGCGGTGGGGAGGTTGGGGGTGCCGAAGATCATGCTGCCGATGTTGGTGGAGAACTCGCCCAGCACGTTGCTGGCCAGCAGGGGCACGCCGCGCTTGGCAGCCAGCTCCATGGTGCCGGTGGGATAGAACTCGTCGTCCAGCACGGGGCCGGCGGAGTAGCCGGCGGCATTGTAGGCGGCATACAGATCATCATAGTCGATGGTCTTGATGTCGTCGATGTTCTCGGCAGTGATGCCCAGCTCGGCCAGGACCTTCTCGGTCTGGGCCTGGGCCTGCTCGTGGGTACGGGTGACCTTGGCGGAGCCGCCGGACTGGGCCACGGCCTTGTGGAACAGGCCCTGGGCGGAGGGCAGGCCCATCAGGGTGGTGACCTTGGAGCCGCCGCCGGACTGGCCGGCGATGGTCACGTTGCCGGGGTCGCCGCCGAAGGCGGCGATGTTGTCGTGCACCCACTCAAGGGCGGCCACCATGTCCATCACGCCGGTGTTGGCGGAGTCCTTGTACTCCTCGCCGTAGGCGGACAGATCCAGGAAGCCCAGGGCGTTCAGACGGTGGTTGATGGACACGAACACCACGTCGCCGATGTCCACCAGGTTGATGCCGTCATACAGATCCTGCTGATAGGAGGAGCCGGTGGTCCAGCCGCCGCCGTGGAACCAGACGAACACGGGCTTCAGGCTGCCGTCCGCGTTGACGCCCTTGGTGAGCACGTTCAGGTTGAGGCACTTCTGCTCGTTTTCGATCATCAGCTTCTGGTTGTGCATGAAGTTGAAGGGGTCCTGCTCGGCGACCTCGCCCCACTGGGGGCAGACCTCGCCGTAGGCCCAGCAGACCTTGGTGCCTTCCCAGGAGGTCTTCTGGGGGGCCATGAACCGCTCGGCCACGGCATAGGGGATGCCGTAATACTGGTCGATGCCGTCCACGGAGTAGCCCAGCACCTGGCCGCCGGTGGTCATGGTGAACACGGCGCTGGTGGGCACCCGGGTGTCGCCGGGCTCGTCGGGCTTGACGGACTCATCGGGGGTGGTGGGCTCGTCCGTGCCGGGGATGGTCAGGGTCTGACCCACGTAAATGGCGTTGGGGTTGGAGATGATGTCCTTGTTGGCCTCATAGATCTCCTTCCAGCGGCTGGAGTCGCCCAGGTACTGCGCGGCGATCTTGGACAGGTTGTCCCCGGCCTTGACCGTGTGGGTGGCGGCGCCCGCCGTGCCGATGAGACTGACGCACATGACCAGTGCCAGGCCCACTGCTAACAGCTTTTTCTTCATCCTGCATGTTCCTTTCTGCCGGGCGCTCCTGACGCCCGGTTTGTTCGATCCCCCTTGCCCCATGGTCATTTCGCTGTAAATCCCAGGCGGCGCGGGGGATGTCTTGATGTAATTATACAATTTCTTTTCGGTAAGCGCCACCGTACAAACCGATCCGCTTTCCGACTTTTTATAATCTTTTCACAGTTTGGCCGCTTTGACCGTTACTTTTTCTGTCAAAAAAGAGAACCGCCCGCCGCGGATGCGGCGGGCGGCGGGACGGAGGATCCGATTTACTTGCCGGCGATGGACAGGCCCTCCACCAGCACGGAGGGGGAGGCGAAGGCGGTGGAGCCCAGGGCGGTGGGCAGGACCACCTTGTTGCTGAGGGCGGTGATGTTCTTCAACAGGTCGTAGAAGTTGCCGGCCACGGTGAAGGACTTCACATACTCGTCGGTCTTTTTGCCGTCCCTGATGAGGAAGCCCGCGCTCTGGAGGGAGAAGTCGCCGGAGACGGCGGAGGCCCCGGCGTGGAGGCCGGTGACGGAGTCGATATACACGCCGCTGCCCGCCTGGGCCGCCAGCTCCTCCTCGGTCAGCTGGCCGGGGGCCAGATACATGGTGAAGGGACGCACGTTCACCGACGCGGTGTACCCGGCCTTGGAGCCGTTGCCCGTGGAGGTCTTGCCCGCCACGGCGGCGGTCTTGAGGTTGTACAGCAGGGTGTTGAGCCTGCCGTTCTCGATGACGTTCTTCTTATGGGTGGGATAGCCCTCATCGTCGAAGTTGACGGCGCAGGGGTTCTCGGGATAGAAGGGGTCGTCCACCAGGGTGACGCAGGGGGCGGCGATGATCTCGCCCTCCTTGCCGTCCAGCCGGGACAGGCCCTTCTGGGTGTTCTCGGAGGAGAAGATGGCGGAGAACACGCCCAGCAGGTCGGACATGGCGTCAGGGGAGAAGACCACGGGGCACCGGGCGGTGTCGGGCACGCCGCCGCCCAGCTTGCGCTTGGCCTTGGTCACGGTCTTGCCGGCCACGGCGTCCAGGTCCAGCTTGTCCAGGGGGGCCAGCTTGATCTCGAACCCGTCGGCCATCTCCTGTCCATCGCTCACCACGGCGGCGGCCACCACGCCCACCAGGTCGTTGGCGCGGTAGAGGTCCAAACCCTTGGAGTTGTAAATGGCCGTCTCGCTGTGGATGCTCAGGCCCTGGCTCTCGGTGCCGTCGATGACGGCGGGGTCGGCGGCGTACAGCTTGTCCTGCAGCTCCAGGGTCTTGGCGATGAGGGCGTCGGTGGCGGGCAGGGGGGCGGTCTCCCGCTCCAGCTTCTCGTACTCCAGGCCGCCCTCGCAGAGGAACACGGGCTCGTCGGCCTCCAGGGACTCGGCGTTGGCGGCGGCCCGGTCCACAATGGCGGCGGCCTCCCCGGCGGTGAGGGCCTGGGTGGAGGCGTAGCCCATCCGGCCGTTTACGATGCAGCGGAAGCACACGCCGCCGGACAGGCCGGAGGAAAAGCCCTTGACCTCATGCTGGAACACCTCCACAGAGGTGTCGGAGCTGGAGGAATAGTAGAGTTCGTACTCGGCGATGCCCAGGGCCTCGGCCCGCTCGATGACCGCCTGCTTGAAAGACTGATAATCCATAGTGTAAAACCTCCCTTAGCGTCCGCCGACGGTGATGTGGGACACCCGGATCAGCGGCTGGCCCACGGTGGTGGGGATGGAGCCGCTGGAGGAGCCGCACATGCCGGTGCCCAGATCCAGCCCGGTGCCCACCATGTCGATGTCCATGATGATCTCAGAGCCCTTGCCCACCAGGCTGGCGCCCCGGACGGGCTCGCAGATCTTGCCGTTGCGCACCAGATAGCCCTCGTTCACGGCGAAGTTGAACTCGCCGGTGGTGGGGTTCACGGAGCCGCCGCCCATCTCCTTGGCGTACAGGCCGTACTCCATGGAGGCGATGATATCGTCGTTGCTGTCGGTGCCCTCGGCGATATAGGTGTTGCTCATGCGGGAGGTGGGGGTGAAGGAATAGGTCTGGCGGCGGGAGCTGCCGGTGGAGGGCATTCCCATGCGGCGGCCGTTGAACTTGTCGATCATATAGGACTTGAGGACGCCCTTCTCGATGAGGACCTTCCGCTGGGCGGGGGTGCCCTCGTCGTCGATGTTGATGGAGCCCCAGGCGTTGGGGATGGTGGCGTCGTCAATGGCGGTGACCTTCTCGTTGGCGATCTTCTGGCCCAGCTTGCCCACGAACTGGGACTGGCCGTAGGCCACGGCGCTGGCCTCCAGGGAGTGGCCGCAGGCCTCGTGGAAGATGACGCCGCCGAAGCCGTTGCCGATGGCCACGGGCATCACGCCCGCGGGGCAGTACCCGGCGCCGGCCATGACCACCGCCTGCTTGGCGGCGTGAAGGCCCACCTCCTTGGGGTCGATCTCGTCGAACATCTCCATGCCCATGCGGCGGCCGGGGCCGAAGAAGCCGGTCTGAGCCTCGCCGTCCATCTCCGCCACGGCGGAGATGGCGATGCGGGTGCGGATCTGGCGGTCCTGGGCGTAGACGCCCTCGGTGTTGGCGATGAGGATGTTGTGGTCCACGTCCAGCAGGGTGCCGGTGACCTGCTTGATGCTGTCGTGATAGTCCCGGGCGGCGAAGTAGCCCTCCTTCAGCACGGCGATCTTCTCCGCGTTGGACACGCCGGAGGACACCACCTTGATGGGGTGGGCGTCGCCGAACAGCCGCTCGTTCAGGCGGATGTCCAGCTCGGCCCTGCCCTCGCCCAGGGCGTCAGCCGCCTGCTTGGCGCAGCGGATGAGGCCGGCCTCGGTGGTGTCCACGGTGGTGGCCATCACCGCCCGCAGGCCCTTGTACACCCGCACGGCCGCGCCGGCGATGACGGCGTCGGTAATGCTGTTGACCTTGCTGTCCAGCATGGTGATGTCGTGGTGGTTGGTGTGCTCAACGAAGAGCTCCGCGTAGTCCGCGCCGGTGGCGGCCGCCGCCTGGAGCACCCGCTGGCAGATCTCTTTTGCGATCATGTGTCACATCGTTCCTTTCTACTCCGGCGGGGACCGCCGGGAACTGTTGGGTACATAATAATACGTTATACCTCATCTGTCAAGGTATCTCGCAAAATAATTTGCGGGCGGGCAGAGGAGGTTAGCCCCATTTTACCGCGGAGCCGCGGGAAATGCAAACCAAATTTGGGAAAGTGGGCCGCACCTTGCGTATTTTGCCCGGCTGTGCTATGATTTTTCCGGGATGCTAACCGCTGGTTGACAAAATTCCATCCCCCGGTTGGTGGTTTCCCGCCGGTCCGGGATGATAAAGTCGGGGTGAAAGGAGGTCATGTCAATGACCGTTGGACAGCGCATCGCGCAGAAACGCAAGGAATCGGGCCTGTCGCAGGAGCAGCTGGGCGAGCAGCTTGGCGTCTCCCGCCAGTCGATCTATAAATGGGAGGCGGACTCCGCCCTGCCCGAGGTGGAAAAGCTCATCGCCCTGAGCAAATTGTTCGGCGTGTCCGTGGGCTGGCTGCTGGGAGTGGAGGATGCCGAAGGCCCGGAGAAGGCCGCCGGCGAGCTCACGGAGGAGCAGCTGCGCATGGTGGAGGAGATCGTGGACCGCTATCTGGCCGCCCGGCCGGAGCCGGAGCCCGTGAGGGTCCGCCGCTGGCCCCGGGTGGTGGGGGCCCTGGCCATCATCGCCGGGGTGATCGTGGCCGTCAGGCTCTCCGGAGACTTCAAAAATATGAAGAATCAGGTCAGCGGCCTGCAGAACTCCCTGAGCAACGTCAGCCGCAACGTCTCCAGCGAGATCGGCTCTATCACCAACCGGGTGGAGGAGATTCTGAAGAGCCAGAACCAGCTTACCGCCGAGTATGAGGTCAACCCCATCTCCTCTGACCTGACGGCCAACACCGTGACCTTTGCTGCCTCCGCCGTGCCCAAGACCTACGTGGCGGGCATGCGTGCCGTGTTTCTCGCCCGCAGCGGGAACAAGACCATCTCTGTGGAGGGCGTGCTGGACGAGGGTAACCGCTTCTTCGCCACCCTGACCTGCCCGCTGACCAACGACATCACCCTCTCCGTGGTGTTCTCCGCCGGCGGCAAGGAGGAGACCCAGCTGCTGGAGAGCTATGACTGGATGATGTCCGCCACCCTGCCGGACATCTATGTGAACGGCACCCTGTGGCGCGCCGACGTGGACGCCAACGGGGTGCTGGCCAAGGACAACCAGTCGGTATCCGTCCAACCCAACGGTCTCTCCGATTACGGCGACTGGTACAGGCCCTCGGAGATCCGGAGCGTCCGGGTGGGCCTGTTCAAGGATCACAAGCTGCTGTTCTGGTACACAGAGGAGGACGAACCCCAGGGCTGGGATCAGGAAGGCTGGCACTTCTTCCGCCGCACCCAGGACGTGACCTTTGAGGTGGGCGCGGAGTACACAGAGGCCGCCGTCATCACCGACCAGTACGGCCGCACCTTCGTGGCGCAGGATACGCCGGTGGTCTACACCGCCGGGGACCACTCCCTGAGCCACAGCGTGAGCAGCTATGACGCCATCACCGACCCCAGCGAGTGGGAGTATTAAGGAGGGCATTTCCATGACGAAGCGGCGCGCACCGGCCCTGATGCTGGCATTGGCCCTGATGCTGGCCCTGGCGGGCTGCGGCGGGCGGGTCAGTTCCGACGATCTGGCCGGGCGGACCTACATTTACGAGAAGGACGGCTTCGGCGGCAGCTTTACCATAACGCTGGAGGCCGACGGCACCTTTCAATATTATGAGGGCGAGCTGAGCAGCCGCATCGGCGCCGGGCACTGGACGCTGGAGGGCGGCACGGTCACCCTCACGGAGGACAGCGAAGCCGGCCGTGTCCGGGTGAACTGTTTCACCGCCGCCCGCGGGGGACTCACCTTCCGGGCGGAGGGGTCGGAC
>CAVJBM010000005.1:0-4327 GCA_963647775.1 Anaerovibrio sp. | reverse complement strand
GTAGTAGAGGTCCTCCCCGGCGTGGGCGGAGAGGGCGGAGCGCACATCCGCCGTGTCCACCCCGGCGTCGGTCAGCGCCTGGAGGATGGCGGCATAGTCCGCCGTGGGGGCATAGGCGGGCAGCCTGTCGGTGAGCACCTGGGCCGCCGTGGGGACCAGGATGGTCTCCATGGGGATGCCCGCCTCCGCCAGCTGCACCTGGAGGGCGGCCAGGGCCGCCGCATTGGCCGTCAGCTGCTTTTTGCTGTAGGAGACGAACTTGTCCATCAGGTATCCGTCCTTGCAGATGTACACCCCGCCGCTCTCCCGCTTGCCCACGGCCAGCTCCAGATAGGTCTTCAGCGTGACCCAGTCGTCCCGCAGGGGGACCTGGTCGGTGAGGTAATCCTCCAGTTCATCGCCGAACTTGCCGGAGAAAAAATCCGCCGCCGTGAACCTGGGCCGCTGGGTCAGGGTGCGCTTCTCCCGCTGGGAGTAGTACCGGTCGGGCACCAGCAGCCCCGCCAGGGCGGACACCGCCAGCAGCAGGCAGAAGAATGCAGTTACGATCTTGTTTCGCATAGGCTCACCTCAAAAACGGAAGTAGAGGAAGGGGTTGTAGCTGCCGCTGACCAGATAGGCCGCGGCCATCGCCAGCACGCACAGCTGCCCGCCGCAGTCGGCCGCGGTGAGGGCCGCCCGGTTCAGCTTATTCTGGAGCCAGCCGTAGAACCGGCTGCCCAGGGGCGTGGCCGCCAGGGCGCACAGCAGGAGCATGGGCCCGTAGCTCAGCAGAAGGTACAGGCTGGCCCGGTCCGCCAGCGGGGCGTAGAACATGGCCTTCAGCCAGGCCATGCCCGCGGCGATGTCCGGGAAGGCGAAGAAGGTCCAGCTGACCGCCACCAGCACCAGCGCATATACATGCCGCAGCAGGGCGGGCCACTTTTTCATCCACCGCAGGAGGAACAGCTTTTCCAGCCCCAGCAGCACCCCGAAGTACACGCCCCACAGGACGAAGTTCCAGCTGGCCCCGTGCCAGAAGCCCGTCAGCAGCCAGACTACGGCGATGTTGCGCAGCTGTTTCCCCAGCCCGCCGTGGTTGCCCCCCAGGGGGATGTAGACGTAGTCCCGGAACCAGCTGCCCATGGAGATGTGCCACCGCCGCCAGAAGTCGGTGATGCTGTCGGCCAGGAAGGGGTAGTTGAAGTTCTCCAGGAAGCGGAAGCCCAGCATCCGGCCCAGGCCGATGGCCATGTCGGAGTAGCCGGAGAAGTCGAAGTAGATCTGGAAGCCGTAGGCAATGACCCCCAGCCACGCCGCCAGGGCCGACGTGGCCGCCTGGGCGGACACCGCCTCCCACAGCAGGCCGATGTTGTTGGCCAGCAGGACCTTTTTGCCGATGCCGCAGACGAACCGCTTCACACCGGAGGCGAAGAGATCCGCGGTGCAGGAGCGGCTCTTCAGTTCCTCCGCCACGGTCTGGTAGCGGACGATGGGCCCGGCGATGAGCTGGGGGAACAGGGTCACATAGGCCCCGAAGGTGAGGATGTTCCGCTCCGCCGGCACCTCCCCCCGGTAGACGTCGATGGTATAGCTCATGGTCTGGAAGGTGTAGAAGGAAATGCCGATGGGCAGGGGCAGATTGGGCTGGGGGATGGCGGTGCCGAAGATGGAGTTCACGGTGCCGATGAGGAAGTCGCTGTACTTGAACAGGCACAGCAGCCCCAGATTCACGCACACCGATACCAGAAGGGCGATCTTGGCCCCCCGCCGCCCCCGGTATTTTTCCGCCGCCCGGCCGCAGGTGTAGTCCAGCACGGTGGAAAAGAGCATCAGCCCCACGTAGACCGGCTCGCCCCAGGCGTAAAACACCAGGCTGAACAGGAACAGCGCCGTGTTCCGCCACCCCCGGGGCAGCACGAAGTAGATCAGCAGGCACAGGGGCAGAAACACCTGCAAAAAGGTCAGGCTGGAGAATACCATGGCAGTTCAGCGGCCTCCTTTTACTTAACCCTCGGTGCCGGTCATGTCGTCGTCGGAGGGCATCAGGCCGCCGTTGTTCCCGGTGTCCTCGGGAATGGTGATGGTGTTCTGGGCGGAGCCGAAGATATCCTTCCACACGCCGTCCACCTTGGCGGCCTCATCGGCGGCGAACTTGGCCTGATCCTCGTCGCTGGCCTCCCAGTCGCCGGCGGCGCCCAGGATCAGCAGGGCCACGTAATCGCCGTTGACGAACAGCCGGGCCTGGAGCACCTTCTGCAGGTCCATGTTGTACATGCGGGAGTAGCTGAGGACCTGCTCATAGCCGCTCTGGAGCAGGGCGGCGGCCTCCTGGGCGTAGCCGTCCTTCACCTTGAGCACCACAGCGGAGCTGGGATTGAGGGCGGAATTGGAATTGCTCATGGACGCCCAGCTGTCCACGCGGCTCATGTCCAGACCCCAGTAGCCGCTCATGCGGTCCTCGGTCTCGGCGGCATCGCACTCAAAGCTGTCGCCCAGGGTCTCCTTCAGCTTGTCCATGATCTCCTGGGCGGTGAGTTCCACCGTGGGGGAGGGCTTGTCGCTGTTGTCGGGGGTCTTGCTGTTGTCGGGCTTGCTGCCGCCGCCGCAGGCGGCCAGGGCCAGCGCCATGGCCAGGGCCAGCACCAGCGCGATCATCTTTTTCATGTTCATACACTCCTTGAATTCGTTTGATGTGCCGGGCTCTCTTGCCCGTCCATACATCCATACGATGGGCGGCGCGGAAATGTCGGGGAAAAACAAAAAAAATTTCGGGGCGCGCCCGCGCCCCGAAATTTCTCCGTTCAGTTCAGCCCCATGAGAGCCAGGGCCGCCGCCGCAATGGCGTCCTCCGCCGCCCCGTCGAAGTTGGTGAGGTAGCAGCTCACCCCGTCCCGGGTCCAGTGGGCCCGCCAGCTGTCGGCGGACAGCCGGTCCAGCACCGCGCCGTACTCCGCGCTGAGGGACACGCTGCCCACGGCCGCCCCCTCCGCCCGGGAGAAGTTGCCCTCCAGCTGCGCCGCCTCGTAGGTGTACCGGTGGCCGTCCAGGGTGAAGTCCACCCGGGCGATCTCCCCGTCCGCGATGGTGTAGCTCACGTCCTCCGCCCCCGCCGGGGCGTCGATGACAAAGCCCAGCTTTTCAAAATCCTCCGGGCCGGACGCGTCCTCTAAGGGGGAGCCCCCCAGCACCGGCGGGTCGCCCCGCTCGCCGCCGTTCCACAGCCGGGGCAGGGCCACGCAGGCCGCCGCCACGATCACCAGGCAGGCCGCCAGGCTGCCCCACCGCCGCCACAGGGGCACCACCTTCTTCCGCGGCGTCTCCGCGGGGGCCTCCTTCTCGGCAGGCTCCGCCTGGGCCGCCTGCTGGGCCGCGGCCTTTTTCAGAATGTTGGCGTACATCCGCTCCCGGGCGCCGGGCTGCGGCTCGATCTCGTCAAAGGCTTTCTTTACTTCATGCTCGTTCATGCGCCCGCACCTCCCAGTATGTGCTTCAGCTTTGTCCGCGCGTCCCGCAGCTGGTTGCGCACCGTGGACGGCGGCCGGCCCAGCAGGGCCGCGATCTCGTCGGTCTGGCAGCCCTCGTAGTAGTGGAGCCAGACCACCTCCTTGTATTTCTCCGGCAGGGCCATCACCGCCTGAGCCACGTCGCTCGTATCCTCCGGCTCCGGGGCGGCCTGCTCCGCCGCCTCGTCCATGGGGATCACCTTCTGCCGCCACCAGTGCTTCAGCCGGTCCTTGCAGAGGTTCATGGCCGTGGTGGTGAGCCAGGCGCGCTCGTGCCGCTCGTTTTCGAAGGTCACGTCGCCGGTCATGGCCCGGACGAACACGTCCTCGGTGCAGTCCTCCGCGTCCTGGGCGTTTTTCATAAAGGCGTAGCAGACGCGGTAGATGGCCTTGAAGTGCCGCAGGTAGAACGCCTCAAAGTCTCCCTGCATGGTCTCGCCTCCCTCTGTATAGTCATACGATCGGGGGACCCGTTTTGTCGGGCCCGGGCAAAATTTTTCTGCATTTTTAATATAATGCAGGCCCCCGATCTCTGTCAAGCAGGTTCTTCCCCTTTGGGGCGAAGTGTGCTATACTATGGCCGATCATGAAAAAAGGAGCGTTTTTTATGGATTACGCGGCAGAATCTCTCCGCCTGCACTACCAGTGGCGGGGCAAGCTGGACATCACCTACAAGATGCCCATTACCGACAAGGAATCTCTCTCCCTGGCCTATACGCCGGGCGTGGCCCAGCCCTGCCTGGAGATCCAGAAGGACATCAACAAAAGCTACGAGCTCACCGGCCGGTGGAACACCGTGGCCGTGGTCACCGACGGCACCGCCGTCCTGGGCCTGGGCGACA
>CAVJBM010000004.1:0-10248 GCA_963647775.1 Anaerovibrio sp. | reverse complement strand
GCCCATGCCCTCGTCACAGCCCTCGTAGGAGAAGAACTCCCGCAGGCAGCGGCCGTCCTGCCGCTTGAGGATGGACAGCTCGAAGGAGCCGTCCGCCCGGCACAGGGCGGAGATGCGAGGGGTGTAGTTGGGCTCATCCGGCTCATACTCCCGGGTCATCAGGGCCTTGCGGAAGCAGCCCATGTCCCGGATGGTGTCGGTCTGGTCGCCGTTGGTGACGATGAGGGAATCCCCCATGGCGCGCACGGGGTGGTAGATGATCAGGCTGGGGTCGGACAGCTTGGCGGGGTCGTGGGCCTGGGTGCGGATGCCGTCCTCCGTGGGCACAAAGACCCGGTTGCGGCTGTTCTCGCTGCGGCCCATGATGAAGTAGTATACCCGATGGTTCCCCACCGCGATGCCGCGGCCGGGGTAGGGGTTCCCGCGCAGAAAAGTCAGCAGGTCAGTCATGGCGGCTGTTCTCCTTTTCCTCGTAAATGCGTTTGGCCACCTGCTCGGCGGCCTGGGGCAGCAGGATCCACTCCGCCTGCTCCATTACCCGGCGCTGGAGGGTCTCCGGTGTGTCCCCGGGGAGAACGTCCACTGCCTTCTGCAGCAGGATCTGTCCGCCGTCGGGCACCTCGTTCACATAGTGGACGGTGGCCCCGGTGACCTTCACACCGTAGGCCAGTGCCGCCTCGTGGACGCGGAGGCCGTACATCCCCTTCCCGCAGAAGGAGGGGATGAGGGAGGGGTGGACGTTGAGGATGCGGTTTTCATACCGGCGGGTGAACTCCCCACTGAGGATAGACAGGAAGCCCGCCAGGATGATGAGGTCCACCCTGTACTCCTCCAGCAGGGCCAGCAGGGCGGCCTCGAAGGCATTCTGACTGCCGCCCAGGGCCTTGCGGGACACCACGGCGGCGGGCACTCCCGCCTGGGCGGCCCGCTCCAGGGCGTAGACGCCTTCCTTGCTGGACACCACCAGCACGATCTCCCCGTGGGGCAGCTTTCCGGCCCGCTGGGCGTCCAGCAGGGCCTGGAGGTTGGTGCCGCCGCCGGACACCAGCACGGCGATGCGGGTCAGCACAGGACCACCTTTTCCTCCCCCCGGACGATCTCGCCCAGTACGTAGGCATTGCAGCCGTTCGCCCGCAGGGCGGCCAG
The DNA here is from genome assembly GCA_963647775.1 of Anaerovibrio sp. Classification (GTDB taxonomy): domain Bacteria; phylum Bacillota; class Clostridia; order Oscillospirales; family Oscillospiraceae; genus Enterenecus. Next base: position 9,102 of record CAVJBM010000004.1, on the reverse strand, counting down.
CGCGGCGTCGGCGGTGGCGGCGCTGACGGTGAGGGTCATGCCCACGCCCATGTTGTAGGTGTTGAACATGTCCCGCTCCGGGATATTGCCGGTGCGCTGGAGCAGGCTGAAGATAGCGGGGGTGCGGACGGCGGCTTTGTCCAGCTTGGCGCACAGACCGTCGGGCACGGCACGGGGGACGTTCTCATAGAAGCCGCCGCCGGTGATGTGGCTCACGCCCTTCACCTCCGCCGCGGCGATGGCGGCCAGCACGGGCTTCACGTACAGCAGGGTGGGGGTCAGCAGAGCCTCGCCGAGGGTGGTGCCCAGCTCGTCCACATGGCGGCCGAGGTCAGCGTGCTCCACGTCAAAGACCTTGCGCACCAGAGAGTAGCCGTTGGAATGCAGCCCGGAGGAGGGCAGGGCCAGCACCACGTCCCCGGCCCGCATGGTGCTGTGGTCCAGCACGCGGCTCTTGTCCACGATGCCCACAGAGAAGCCCGCCAGGTCGTAGTCGTCCGGCTGCATGGTGCCGGGGTGCTCGGCGGTCTCGCCGCCGATGAGGGCGCAGCCGGACTGGACGCAGCCCTCCGCCACGCCAGATACCAGGGCGGCCACCTTCTCCGGGTCGTTCCTGCCGATGGCGATGTAGTCCAGGAAGAACAGGGGCTTGGCGCCGCAGCAGATGATGTCGTTGGCGCACATGGCCACGCAGTCGATGCCCACGGTGTCGTGCTTGTCCATCAGCTGGGCGATGCGCTGCTTGGTGCCCACGCCGTCGGTGCCGGAGACCAGCACGGGCTCCGCCATGCCGGTGAGGTCGGGGGCGAACAGGCCGCCGAAGCCGCCGAGGTCGGAGATGACCCCGGGGATGAGGGTGCGCTTCACATGCTGCTGCATCAGGCGCACGCCCTGATAGCCGGCCTCGATGTCCACGCCGGCCTCGCGGTAACTCTCAGAAAAGCTGCGCATGGTCAGTCCTCCTTTTCGCTGATCTTACACTCAAACCGGTCCTTGCCGCCGGGGGCGGGGATGTCGGTGGGGTAGCCGCCGCCGAAGCAGGCGGTGCAGAAGCCGCTGCGGGTATTGTCCGCCAGCTTTACCACGTCGCGGATGCTCAGATAGCCCAGGGAGTCCACGCCGATGATCTCGGCGATCTCGTCTACGGTGTGGTGGGTGGCGATCAGCTTGTCCTTGTCGTCGATGTCGGTGCCGTAGTAGCACTCGGACACGAAGGGGGGCGCGCTCACCCGCATGTGGATCTCCTTGGCCCCGGCCCGGCGCAGCAGGTCGATGGTGCGGCGGCAGGTGGTGCCACGGACGATGGAGTCGTCGATGAGGACCACCCGCTTGCCCTCCACCACGGAGCGCACGGGGTTCAGCTTGATGTTCACCTCGTTCTCCCGCATGGTCTGGGTGGGGGAGATGAAGGTGCGGCCGATGTACTTGTTCTTGATGAAGCCCATGCCGTAGGGGATGCCGCTCTGGCGGGAGTAGCCCAGGGCGGCGTCCAGCCCGGAGTCGGGCACGCCGATGACCACGTCGGCCTGCACCGGGTGCTCCAGGGCCAGGAAGGCCCCTGCCCGCTGGCGGGCCACATGGACGGAACTGCCGTCCACCACGGAGTCCGGCCGGGCGAAGTAGATGAACTCGAACACGCACAGGCTGGAGGGGACGGTGCCGCAGTGGGTCTCGATGCTGCGCACGCCGTTCTTGTCTGCCACCACGATCTCGCCGGGGCGGACGTCCCGCTCAAAGGCGGCGCCCACGGCGTCCAGGGCGCAGCTTTCGGAGGCGAATACCACGCTGCCGTCCTTCAGCCGGCCCATGCACAGGGGGCGGAAGCCATGGGGGTCCCGGGCGGCGATGAGCTTGCTGGGGGAGGAGATCACCAGAGAGTAGGCGCCCTTGATCTTGCCCATGGCGGCGGACACGGCATCCTCGATGGAGGGGGCCTTCAGCCGCTCCTGCACGATGATGTAGGCGATGACCTCGCTGTCCGTGGTGGTCTGGAAGATGGAGCCCCGGCTCTCCAGCTCCCGCCGCAGCTCGTGGGAGTTGGTGAGGTTGCCGTTGTGGGCCAGGGCCAGCCGGCCCTTGTAGTGATTGATGAGGATGGGCTGGACGTTGCGCTTGTTGTCGCTGCCGGTGGTGCCATAGCGCACGTGGCCCACGGCGATGTTGCCCGTGCCCAGGGCGGCCAGCCGCTCCGGGGGGAACACCTCGCTGACCAGGCCCACGTCCCGGTAGGCGGAGAACACGCCGTCGTCGTTCACCACGATGCCGGCGCTCTCCTGGCCCCGGTGCTGGAGGGCGTACAGGGCATAGTAGGCCAGGGGGGCCACCTGGGCGGTGCGGGCGGAGAACACGCCGAACACGCCGCACTCCTCGTGAAGGTGGCGCTCCTCCCGGCAGCGGGCGGGACAGGCGGCGCAGGACCCGCTGCAGTGCTTATTCTCCGTCATGGTCCAGCAGCCTCTTCATGACCTCGGCATAGGCGTCCTCCACGCCGCCCATGTCCCGGCGGAAGCGGTCCTTGTCCAGCTTCTCGTGGGTGACGGCGTCCCACAGACGGCAGGTGTCGGGGCTGATTTCGTCGGCCAGGACGATGGAGCCGTCGGCCACCTTGCCGAACTCCAGCTTGAAGTCCACCAGGGTGACGCCGCACCCGGCCCAGAAGGCCCTCAGCACGTCGTTGACGGCAAAGGCGTACTTCTTGATGGTCTCGATCTCCTCCCAGGTGGCCAGCTTGAGGGCCACGGCGTGGTAGGCGTTCAGCAGGGGGTCGTCCAGGGCGTCGCACTTGTAGGAGAACTCGATGGTGGGCGCGTCGAACACGATGCCCTCCTCCACGCCGTACCGCTTGGCGAAGGAGCCGGCGGAGATGTTGCGGATGATGACCTCCAGCGGGACGATGGACACCTTCTTCACCAGGGTCTCCCGCTGGGAGAGCTCCTTGACGAAATGGGTGGGGATGCCCGCCTTCTCCATCCGGGCCATGAGACGGTTGGTCATCTGGTTGTTGATGACGCCCTTGCCCACGATGGTGCCCTTCTTGGCGCCGTTGAAGGCGGTGGCGTCGTCCTTATAGCTGACGATCACGCAGTTGGGGTCGTCGGTGGCATAGACCCGCTTGGCTTTGCCCTCATAAAGCTGCTCCAGTTTCTCCATCTTTCTGCACTCCTTTTTATTCTGCGCTGTATGCTTCCATGATCTCGCGGTCCTTTTGCAGGACCTGCTCTGTCTCCTCTTTCCGGGCCCGGGCCAGCTTGTCCGCCAGGGCCTTGTCGCTGACGGCCAGGATCTCGATGGCCAGCAGGGCGGCGTTCTTGGCCCCGTCGATGGCCACAGTGGCCACGGGGATGCCGCTGGGCATCATCACCGTGGACAGCAGGGCGTCCATGCCGTCCAGCTGCGCCCCTTTGCAGGGGATGCCGATGACCGGCAGGGTGGTGTTGGCCGCCAGGGCCCCCGCCAGGTGGGCGGCCATGCCCGCCGCGGCAATGAGAACAGAAAATCCGCTCGCCCGTGCGGACGCGGCAAAATCCCTTGCCTCCTCCGGACACCGGTGAGCGGATAACACCCGCACCTCAAAGGGTACGCCGTACTGGCGCAGCACCCCGATGGCCTTTTCCGCCACCGGCAGGTCGCTGGCGCTTCCCATGACGACTCCGACTTTACGCATGTGCGTCTCCTCCTCATTTGAAGAAAATGACAAAAGGGCAGACCGACCCTGTCTACAGTACGCAGGTTCGGTCTGCCCAGACGGTCGGCATTTATTATCGTCCCGCTCCCATGGAGTTGCTCTCCTGTTCCGTCAGTCACGGGACGACCTCTCGCTTGTTGTACCTTCAGTGTACCATGTCCGCCCCCCGCCGTCAAGCAGGGAAACTGAAAGACTATCCCCCCGGCAGGGCGCCGGTTTTCGGCGCTTTGCCCACGGGGAGCGGCCCCGGTGCCATTGACTGGAAAAACGGCGGGTCACACCCGGTCCGCGGCCGGGCCGGGCAGGGGCGGAGCGCCCTCCCGCCGGCGCAGCAGCTCCAGTGCCGCCAGGGCGGAGGGCAGATCGGTCACCGGCAGCCACACCCGGCCGGCGGGCAGTTCGTTCAGCGCGCTCACAGCAGGGTAATGAAGTCGCTGCTGGCGTAGCCCTCGGTGCCGTCGAAGCGCACCAGGTACCACCCCTGCCACTGGTTCAGGATGGTGAGCCGGGCCCCGTCGTAGGCTTTTGCGATGACGGGGGCGGAGGTGGAGGGCCGCTGGCGGATGTTCAGGTAGCCCCAGCTGACATCTACCACCCCCTGCCGGCTGGTGTTGGGATAGAGGAAGGGGATGCCGAAGTATTCCGTCAGGGACAGCACCAGATTGCGGGCGATCTCGTCCAGATTGCCCTTGATCCACGCGGCATCGTCCGCATTGTCGTGGTAGCCCAGCTCCAGAAAGACCGACGGTGCCCGGGGCTGCCGCACCTCGCCGATGGCGGTGGTGGCCTCGGTGCGCACCCGGTTGGGCAGGGGATAGATGGCCTTCAGATTGTCCGCCACGATCTCCGCCGCCCGCTTGCCGTTGGCGCTGCCGGGGTAGTAAAAGACGAGGATGCCCCGCACCTGGCCGTACCGGCTGGGGTTGGCGGCGTTGGAGTGGAGGGCGAGATGGAGATCGTAATTCCCGGCGTTGGAGGCCCGGATGGAGCTGGCGGCGGTCATGTCCGGTGTGTTGCGGACGTACTGGATGCCGGAGGCATCCAGGTAGGGGACCATGGCGTCGGCCAGGCGGTTCATCCACTCCTCTTCGCTGCCGCCGCTGACGTAGAGGTTGTTCTCCTGGGTGGAAGGGGACAGATAGATGACAGGCATGGTGGTACCCTCCTTTGCTCTATCCTATGCCGCCCCGGGGAGTTTGCCAGCATGAAAAGAGCCCCGGCGCGAGGTCCGCGCCGGGGCGTTTGGGTCAGTTCAGGTTGTTCTCCAGGATCTCAAGCTGCTTCTCCAGCTCGGCTGGGAGCTTGCCGCCGAACTTGGCGTAGAACTCCCGGATGCCGGCGGTCTCCTGCTTCCAGAGGACGGGGTCGATGCTCAGCAGCTCCTCCAGCGCAGCCCGGTCCATGTCCAGTCCGTCCAGGTTGATGTCCTCCGGCCGGGGCTGCCAGCCGATGGCGGTCTCCACCGCGTCGGTCTCTTCAAAGGCCCGCTTCATGATCCACTCCAGCACCCGCAGGTTGTCGCCGAAGCCCGGCCAGAGGAAATTGCCCTCCTCGTCGGTGCGGAACCAGTTGACGTTGAAGATCTTGGGCTGGTGCTGGATGGCCTTGCCCATGTCCAGCCAGTGCTGCCAGTAGTCGGCCATGTGGTAGCCGCAGAAGGGGAGCATGGCCATGGGGTCCCGGCGGACCACGCCCACAGCGCCCGCCGCGGCGGCGGTGGTCTCAGAGGCCATGATGGAGCCCACGAACACGCCGTGCTCCCAGGAGCGGGACTGGTACACCAGCGGCGCGGTCCTGGCCCGGCGGCCGCCGAAGACGATGGCGGAGATGGGCACGCCGTTGGGGTCGTCGAACTTGTCGGAGATGCAGGGGCAGTTCTTGGCGGGGGCGGTGAAGCGGCTGTTGGGGTGGGCGGGCTTCTTCGCGTCGCCCCGGTGCCAGTCCTGGCCGTTCCAGTCGATGAGGTGTTCGGGAATGGCGTCCCCCTTGGTGAGCCCCTCCCACCAGACGGTGCCGTCCTCGGGGTCATAGGCCACATTGGTGAAGATGGTGCCCGACTTGGTGGACTCCAGCGCGTTGAAGTTGGACTTGGCATTGGTGCCGGGGGCCACGCCGAAGAAGCCATTCTCCGGGTTCACCGCCCACAGGCGGCCGTCGGGGCCCACCCGGAGCCAGGCGATGTCGTCGCCCACGCACCAGACCTTCCAGCCGTCCTTGCGGTAGCCCTCGGGGGGGATGAGCATGGCCAGGTTGGTCTTGCCGCAGGCGGAGGGGAAGGCGGCGGACAGGTAGCGGATCTCGCCGTCGGGCTTCTGGATGCCCAGGATGAGCATATGCTCCGCCATCCAGCCCTCGTTCCGGCCCAGATAGGAGGCGATGCGCAGGGCGAAGCACTTCTTGCCCAGCAGCACGTTGCCGCCGTAGTTGGAGTTGATGGACATGATGGTGTTGTCCTCGGGGAAGTGGACGATGTACTTGTTCCCGGCGTCCAGGGTGCCCTGGGAGTGGAGACCCTTGATGTAGTCGCCGCTGTCGCCCAGGGCGTCCAGCACATCGGCGCCCACCCGGGTCATGATGGCCATGTTGAGCACCACGTACACGGAGTCGGTGAGCTCGATGCCGTACTTGGCGAAGGGGGAGCCCACCACGCCCATGGAGTAGGGGATGACGTACATGGTGCGGCCCTTCATGGAGCCGTCGTAGAGGGCGCGCAGCTTGGCGTACATCTTGGCGGGCTCCATCCAGTGGTTGGTGGGGCCGGCGTCCTCCTCCCGGCGGCAGCAGATGAAGGTGCGGTCCTCCACCCGGGCCACGTCGTTGGGGTCTGTGCGGTGCAGATAGCAGCCGGGCAGCTTCTCCTGGTTCAGTTTGGTGAGCACGCCGGTGTCCACCGCCAGCTTCCGCAGCTCGGCCAGCTGGGCCTCGCTGCCGTCGATCCAGACGATGCTGTCCGGCTTGGTGAGGGCCGCCATCTCGTCGATCCAGTCCAGAACGTGCTTGTTCGTGGTCAGCGCCATAGTCATACCTCCAAAAAATATGGGCTTGCAGGGCCTGTTGTTTCTATTTTAATGTAAAGTGTAAAGCAAAGCAAGCAACAAAAGTGTCAAATGGCGGCGGCTTCCGTGGGACAGGCTTGGGAAAAATGGCAAGCCGGCGGCTGATCAGCCGCCGGCCCGTCTGTGAAGCCGCTGTTTGACCGCCCGCAGGGCCAGCGCGATCAGGCAGATGACCGCGGTGCCGGCCAGGAACTGCATGGCGTGGTACACCGTCTCATTGGTGAGAAAGGCTGGGCAGGGGAATCGGACCAGCCGCAGGTAGACGTTCAGGTGGAGCCCCAGGAACAGGAGGGATTCCTGGCCGATGAAGGTCAGAATGGGGCTTTGGAACCGCTGGCAGACGCAGTACCACCCCAGGATGGAGCACAGGGCGGCAGGGTAATAGAGCATGGACCGGCAGTTGGAGATGCTGCCGCCGCCGTTGACCGCCTGCAGCAGAAAGCCCGCCAGCAAAAGCACCGGGCAGAGCCACGGAGCAAGCCTCCAGGCTTTACAGCGGGTCAGGGCCTCTGCCAGCCAGCCCAGCAGCATGAAGGTCAGGGCGGCGGGCATGGCGTCGATGTGAAGAACGGGGCGGTAGGGCAGGGCGTTCTGAATGGGCATGGTCAGCAGAATGAGCGCCAGCGCCGCCGCCCCGGCGGCGGCCCGCCGCAGCCAGACCCGGGGCAGCAGGGCAAAGCCCCGGTGCAGCCAGTAGAAAATGAGGTCGGCCACAAACAGATGGGGCAGGTACCACAGGGGGAAATTGTACAGCGGGATGCTGTTGAGATATCCGCCGGAGAGCACCAGCGCCTTCAGCACCGCGGCGGCGGAGAGCGTGCCGGGCCATACGGCGGGATCGTCCCGGTAGAGGAACCAGATCACCAGCAGGGAGAGGAAAAAGAAGATCACATAGGGCAGGAGCAGGGTGCGGCATTTTTTCAGGACATAGCGCCCGAAGGGCTCCTGCCGTTCTTTTCGGGCGGCGCAGAAGCCGCTGAGGAAAAAGAACAGCGGCATGTGAAAGCTGAAAATGTAGGAGATCCACGGGCCGGAGTAGATGTGGCCCGCCACCACCAGGAGGATCCCGAAGCCGCGGAGGACGTCCACGGCGGTGTCGCGCTGGGTCTGAGGCATGGAGAGCCCTCCTTTCGTCAGGTCAGGCGCAGGGTCAGGGCAGCGAACTGCTCCAGAGAGAGCCGCTCGCCCCGGACGGTCTCCGGCAGGCCGCAGGCGGCCAGCGCCTGCCGCACCGCGTCCTTGGCGTACAGGCCGCTCAGGGCGTTGAGCAGGGTCTTGCGCCGCTGGGCAAAGGCCGCCCGGATGACGCGGAACAGGGCGTCGGGGTCCGCCGCCACCGGCGGCTCGCTCCACGGGACGAACTGGATGACCGTGGACGTGACCTTGGGGGGCGGCAGGAAGCACTGGGGCGGCACGTCAAACAGGGGGGTGCAGCGGGCGTGATACTGGCAGAACAGGGAAAAGACGCCGTAGTCCTCGTCCCCCGGCCTGGCGCAGATGCGCGCCGCCGCCTCCCGCTGGATCATCACCGTCACCGAGGCGAACAGCCCGCCCTCCAGCAGCTTGGTAATGGCGGGCGTGGTGATGTTGTAGGGCAGGTTGGCGCAGGCTTTTACTGTAAAGCCATTAAACCTGTCAGCCAGTAGTTCCGTAAGATCCAGCTTCATGATATCGCCGGGGATGACCTCCACATTGGGGTAGGGGGCCATGGTCTCCGCCAGCACGGGCAGGAGGGAGCGGTCCAGCTCCACGGCGGCCACCCTGCCCGCCCGGAGGGCCAGCTGCTCCGTCAGCGGGCCGATGCCCGGGCCAATCTCCAGCACGGCGCAGGTCCCGTCCAGCCCGGCGGCCTCGGCAATGTCGTGCGGCACCCGGCCGTCGATGAGGAAATTCTGCCCCATGGACCGGGAGAAGTGGAAGCCGTGCCGCTCCAGCAGGGCCTTGATGTCCTGGGCGTTGGTGAGGTTCATGGGCGCACCCCCGCTGGCTTCAGCTTTTTCTCGTAGGCCACCCGCCGGGGGTCGTGGCCGGCGGGGACATGGGCCAGAAAGACGTTGCCCCGGTACTGGAACCCGCTGCGCCGCAGCAGGTCCAGCATGGTGCGGTTTTTCTTGTGGGTGTCCGTCCGCAGCCAGCGGCGGCCCATGGCCAGGGTGAGGGCCTCGCACTGGCGGAGCATCTCGTCCGCCGCACCGGAGCCCCGGTAGCCCTCCGCCGCGGCGCAGCGGTGGAGCACGGCGTAGGGCTCGTCACTGGCCCATTTGCCGTCGGTGATGGTGCCGTAGTCCGCCTCCGGGCCGGGGGAGAGCACAAAGCACAGGGCCATGTCCTCTCCGTGGCACAGGACCCAGCAGGTCCCCC
>CAVJBM010000003.1:0-10949 GCA_963647775.1 Anaerovibrio sp. | reverse complement strand
TGAAATGGGAGGTGAGGACTATGCGGTCCGGGACATCGTTCTTTAACGGCACGGTATTCAAAAAGACCCTCACCCGGTTCTGGGCCCTGTGGGCGGTGAATCTGGTGTTCTGGGTCATCCTCCTGCCCCTGCAGGCGCTGCTGAGCCTGGGGACCCGGGATAACCGGGCGCTGCTGGAGTTTGCCCGCAGCACCGTCACCACCCTCACCGGCGGCCCCATGGGGGTCATCTTCGCGGCCCTGGGGAGCATCCTGGCGGCCATGGCCGTGTGCAGCCACCTCTACAACAGCCGGTCGGCCAACTTCATGGGCTCCCTGTCCGTCCGGCGGGAGGGCCTGTTCCTCAGCCACTACCTGGCGGGCCTGGTGATGCTGCTGGCCCCCAACTGCCTGGTGTTCCTGCTGACCCTGGCCATCGAGGCCGCCGGCGGCGCGCTGCTGCTGGCCCCGCTGGCCTGCTGGCTGGCGGTGTCCTGCGGGCTGTATTTCTTCTTCTACTCCTTCGCCGTGTGCATCGGCATGTTCACCGGGCACATCATCGCCCTGCCGGTGTTCTACGCCATCGGAAACTTCCTGTGCGGCGGGATCTATGCCCTGCTGAACTGGATGATGGAGCGGTTCTACTGGGGCTTCGCCGGGTTTGACGCGCTGGAGCGGATCGCCGCCTGGCTCACCCCCGCGACGCGGCTGGCCAGCAAGGTGTCCGCCGCCTTCCGCTACACGGAGACCACCCAGGTGTTCCAGGCCAGCGGCGGCAGGGAACTGGCGGTCTACGCCGGGGCGGGACTGGTGCTGGCGGCGTGCGCCCTGCTGCTCTACCGCCGCCGGGCCCTGGAGTCCGCCGGGGACGTGGTGGCCTTCCGCTTCATGCGCCCGGTGTTCCGGTACGGCGTGGCCTTCTGCGGCGGCATCTCCCTGGGCATGGTCATCTCCTCCCTGCTGGGCATGGGGGAGACGGGCATGATGGTGTCCATCGTGATTTGGGGCGTGGCGGGGGCCTTTGTGGCCCAGATGCTGCTGGATAAGACCTTCCGGGTGTTCCGCAAGTGGAAGGGGGCCGCCGCCGTGGCCCTGGTCTTTGCCGCCGCCTTTTTGGTGATCGGCCTGGACCTCACCGGGTACGAGCACCGGGTGCCCGACGCCGGCAGCGTGGCCTCCGTCACCATCACCGGGCTGGATCTGCCCCCCTATGACGACGGGAGCCGCGTCTATGATTTGACCCTCACCGACGGGGCGGACATCGGGCGGGTGACCGCCCTCCACCGGGCCATCGTGGAGCGGGGGGAGGACTGCTCCTACTCCAACGGGGATAACCTGTGCAGCCTGAACGTGACCTACAGGCTGAAGAACGGCGGCGCCGTCACCCGCGCCTACCGGAGCGTGTGGATCAGGCAGGAGGACGAGAACGTCCCCGGCTCGGTGACGGCGCTGATGCTGGAGCTGAACCGCTCCCCGGCGGTGACGGCAGGGCGGTACGGCCAGATGCTCACCGTGGCGGCCAGCCCGGACTACACCCTGACCTACGTGGACCTGTGGGACGGCACGCTGGACGCCGCCAAGGCCCGGGCCCTGTGGGCGGCGGTGGCAGAGGACATGGCCGCCGGGCGCATCGGCGTCCACGGCCCCAACTGGGACTCCGTCACCCAGTACGAGAGCCACATGACCTTCACCTGGACCCTGCGGCCCAACGGGGACGGGTCCCAGCGCAGCCACGTCTGCACCATCGCCGTGGGGGACAGCGCTCTCCGCACCCGGGCAGTGCTGGAGGAGCTGGGCCGGGCCATCGACCCCAAGTTCGATGTTGACGCCTACCTCCGGGGCGAGATGGGCTGGCCCGGGTGGATGACGGATATTGAGACCTGAAAAGGCCGCCCCGGCGGCGAGAAAAGGATGGATCGGAATGAAACGAGCGGCGGCGCTTGTGCTGCTGCTGGCCTGCCTGCTGGGCCTGGCCGGGTGTGCCCGGACCATGGACGACATCATCGCAAAGGAGCCCAGCGTGAAGGGCATCGTCAGGAGCTTTGACAAGGAGTCTGTTGTGATCGAAAACGGGGACGGGACGTACTCCGTCTCCCTCAGCGTGGAGTGCAGGGACAGCGTCACCCACTTCGAGATCGGCGACGAGATCGTGGTCTACTACGACGGCAAGGCCGCCGAGGGCGACCCCATGCGCATCGATACGGTGTACGCCATCACCCTGCTGACGCCCGCCTCCCGGACGGAAAAGAACTGATCAGGCGAAGGAGCGCCCACCCCGGTTGGGGTGGGCGCTCCTTTTTGCTTTTGGGGCGGGCCGCTGGGGACAGCGGCCCCTACAGGCGCGTTTTGGCCTGTCCGCAGGGGCCGATGTCCTCATCGGCCCGCAAAATTCAGACTTTTTCCAGGAAGTAGCTGGCCTCCATATCGGCGGTGGCCAGGGCGAAGGCCAGGGGGTACTGGCTGAGGGCCTGGCCCACGGTGCGGGGGTCCTCCGTGCCGGAAAAGCCCATGTGCCAGCGGATGGCCATGGCCTCGTCCCGCTTCAGCTTCATGTAGGCGGACACCATCCAGGCGCTCTTCTCCCCGTGGCCGTAGGGGACCTTGTCCTCAAAGAAGAAGGTGGGGACCTTTTCCCATTTCCCGGTGGCGTCGTCCTTCACGTTGCGGGTGCCCGCCCGGTAGCAGCCGATCTTGCACAGGTCGTGGAGCAGGGCGGCGATGGCCACGCTCTCCATGTCGTAGCTGACGCCGTACAGCTCCTTCACCCGGGGCCGGGCCAGATAGTCCTCCAGGCAGCGGAACACGTTGACGCTGTGCTCGCACAGGCCGCCCGCATAAGCCCCGTGATAGCGGGCGGAGGCCGGGGCGGTGAAGAAATCGCTCTTGTTCAGCAGGTAGTCCAGCAGCTCCTCGGAGCCCTCCCGGTGGATGTAGGTGCGGTAGATGTCCAGAAATTCTTCCTTGCGGTCGGCCATGGTGCAGCCTCCTTATATTATAATGTAGGGCTCAGTACAGCCCGTCCAGGATGTCGATGGCCTGGGCCACGGCGTGCTCGTCACAGGGACAGAGCACCCGGGCGCCCCACTCCCGCAGGGCGGGATTGCAGTTGCCGGGGGTGAAGGGGATGGCGGACAGGGCCAGCATGGGCAGGTCGTTGAGGTTGTCCCCGATGCAGTACACATGCTCCGGCGCGATGCCCAGCATGTCCCGGATGCGGGCCACCATGGTGCCCTTGTTGCTGTTCTTGTGGGTCATCTCCAGCAGGTAGCGGTTGGAGAAGATGATCTCATAGCTGTCCGCCCAGCGGGCCAGGATGTACTGCTGCACCTGCTCCAGCAGGCGGTGCTCCTGCTCGAAGATGACCTTGCCCCAGGGGGCGGGCATGTCCGCGATGGGGCACTCCGTATGGGGCACGCCCACCCGGGCCAGGTGGATCATGGTCACCTGGTTGGGGTTGTGGACGTAGATGTCCTCCCCGTGATAGGCCTCGAACCCCAGGTCGGGGAAGGCGGCGCACAGCTCCGCCAGCCGGGCGGGAGTCTCCGCCGCCAGGGTGGTGCGCACCACATAGCGGTCGGCGGCATAGTCATAGATGGCGGCGCCGTTGGACAGCACCACCGGCGCGCCGAAGGACAGCTGCTCCCGGGCGATCTGGGGGGTGAAGGTGCGGTGAGCCCGGCCGGTGGCCACGGTGAAGCGCCCGCCCTCCCCGGTGAAGTAGCGGATGGCGGCGTGGTCCGCCTCCGCCACGGTGAGAGAACTATTATATAAGGTGTCGTCATAGTCGCTGACGAAGAGAACGCCGTCGAATTTGCCCACTGCCGGGACCTCCTGCCGATGGATGTCGTTTTTCCCCATTATAGCGGGGCGGGGAAGAGCCGTCAACCGCCCGCCAAAAAAGCGGGGGAAAATTTGTCTGATCTCACAAAACGGCAACATCCTGTGCGCCTGACCCTGGAAAAATCGGGCGAAAACACAAAATGTATGGCCTGACCGGACGGACATTCCCGCCCGCCGCCGTGATTTCGACTTGACGGATGGGGGAAAAAGGTGTATTCTACGGTTTGTAACTGATTTGTAACCTTTGCAACTGGACTGTAACCAGTTTGCTTCGACCTGATTTTACCGCAGGAACCGGAGGCGTGTTTTGTGAGTGACCGTCAACGTGAACAGATGAAGGAAAAGAAGCATGTGCTGCGCCGGAAATGGCTGAAGGTACTGGCCTTTTTCGAGCGCCGCCGGGTGGGCCTTCTCCGGGGCTGGGACAAGATCTCCGGCGCGGTGGCCCGGCACCCGGTGTCCCCGCTGCTGTATGTGACCGTCCTGGCGCTGGTGGTGGGCGTGTTCAGCTTCAATAAGATGTACGCCCATGCCTACGTCCTCAGCGTGGACGGGGTGGAGGTGGGCGTCCTCTCCGCGGACGAGAACCTGGACGCCATCGTGGCCAACGTGGAGAGCCGCGCGGCCAGCATCCTGGGCGAGGAGTACAGCTACGACGGCGAGATCGTCGTCACCGACGCCCTGGCCGCCGACGGCGACTTTACCGACGCCGCCCAGGTGGAGGACGCCGTGTTCGACAGCGTGGGCGCCCTGACGGAGGCCTACGCCGTGTCCGTGAACGGGGTGGAGATGGGCTATGCCCCCTCCCTGGAGGAGCTGGACACCCTGCTCAGCCGCATCGCCGCGCCCTATCTCACGGAAAACACCGCCAGCCACGACTTTGTGGAGGACGTGGAGACCTATCTGGTGGAGCTCCCCGCCAACATGGACTATATGATCGAGGACCTGTACGACGCCCTCACCGCCAGCCGGGTGGAGGAGGCCGACTACACCGTCCAGGCCGGCGACACCTTCAACAAGATCGCCTATGCCAACGGCCTGACCCCCGCCGAGATGGCCGCCCTGAACCCCGATGTGGACATCAACAAGCTCTACGTGGGCCAGACCCTCATCATCCAGCAGGCCATTCCCTTCCTCTCCGTGCGCACCTACGCCAACGAGACCTATGAGTCCGTCATCGACAGCCCCGTGGAGTATATCGAGACCGCCACCCTCTACGTGGGCAACACCTCCCTGAAGGAGAAGGGCGAGGACGGCCTGGCCCTGGTGAACGCCGACGTCACCTACGTCAACGGCGTGGAGGTGGAGCGCACCGAGCTCTTCTCCCAGGTCATGAAGGAGCCCACCACCACCTATATGTACACCGGCACCACCCCCCGGCCCAAGACCGCGTCCAACGGCTACTATATCTGGCCGGTGCGGGGCACCATCACCTCCGGCTACGGCTACCGCTACCTGTTCGGCAGCTATGACTTCCACCAGGGCGTCGATATCGCCTGCCCCTACGGCACCACCATCAAGGCCGCAGACGGCGGCGTGGTCACCACCGCCGGCTGGAGCGGCAGCTACGGCAAGCTGGTGGTCATCACCCACGACAACGGCACCAAGACCTACTACGGCCACAATTCCTCCCTGCTGGTCAGCGTGGGCGAGCGGGTCTATCAGGGCCAGGCCATCGCCAAGGCCGGTATGACCGGCACCGCCACCGGCTACCACTGCCACTTCGAGGTGCGGGTGAACAACCGCCACGTGAACCCCTTCAACTACCTGCCCTGACGATCGGAACCGAGAGCGCCCGCGGCGTCTGCCGCGGGCGCTTTTTGCACGCCGAGAAAAATCGAACGAATATTCGAATTTCTCCTTGACAAATTCGAACGGATGTATTATAGTCTCCTTGTGGAACGAAAGTTCGAGCGCATTTGACGTAAAAGTCCGTTTTATGGGACTTTTCTTCTGATACACTGAGGTCACAGCAAAAAAGGAGGTCCTGCACATGGAGACGACATACTACACCCTGACGGCCAGAGAGATTTTGGTGGAGGGCGCCGAGGTACAGCAGGCGTGCGGCGGCAGCGGCCGGCGGCTGGTCTGCGTGCGTAGGGCCCCGGAGGCCCGCCCGGCGGAGCCCGCGGGCAAGGTCATCGACCTGGCCGCCTGGCGGGCGGACCGGGAGGCGGAAGGGGAGGAGCCGCTCTGGGCGGCGGAGGACGCCTGGGCGGAGCCGGAGGAGCGCCCCGCCCCCGCGCCCCGGAAAGGCCGGACCCGGCGCAGCCGCTCCGCCCTGGGGCTGGAGGTCCTGGCCACCCTGTCGGTGACGGCGGTGGCCCTGGTGCTGCTGGTGCAGGCCATCGGCATGTTCTGAACAGAAAAAGGCCCGGACTGCGATGCAGTCCGGGCTTTTCTGCGTTTGCCGGTCAGGCGTTTTTGAAGTACGCCTTGAACTCCGGGAAGATCCAGGGCAGGGCGGGGGCGCCGGCAGAGGTGAACTCCACCGGCATGGGCCGCCGCAGGCTCTTCAGCGGGGCCTCGCCGCCCAGGTCCATGGCCAGCAGGGACCAGAGGAGCATGGAGGCCATCTGGACCTCCAGCACGTTGTAGAACAGGCCGAACACGCCGATGATGCAGCAGGTCAGGAACTGGGGCAGGTCCCGCCGCTGGCGGATGAGGGTGACGATAAGGAAGGCCAGGAAGATGGCCAGGCCCAGGAAGCCGGTCTCCGCCATGATGCAGGTGTACTGGTTGTCGGCGTAGAAGCCGGTCTTGATGTTGTACAGCTGGTAGAGGGCGGGGGACCAGGTGGTGCTGGCGGCGGAGCCGAAGGTGCCGTAGCCGGAGCCAAAGACGGGGTGGTCCAGCGCCACCCGCACGGCGTTCACCAGGGAGTAGACCCGGCCGTTGTTGTCGTAGGTCCACTGGGACTTCTCGAACATCTTCATGAAGCGGTCGGAGGCGCTGAACTGGAGGGCGTTGTTGATGGTGCTGGAGGCGGAACTGCTGTCGCCGGGGACGTAGTCGGCGCTGAGCAGCTCGGCCTGCTCCTCCGGGGTGCGCTTGTCGAACAGCTCCCGCAGGACGGCGCCCTCCTTGGTGATGATGTACTGCAAATAGCCGTTCTTGCCCACGATGGTGCCGCTTTTGGTCAGGGGGGTGGTGCACTCCGAGTCCTCAAAGAAGATGTTGGTGTTCTGATAGCGGTAGCCGATGAACTCCTCCCCCTCGGGGGTGTAGCAGATGATCTGCCGCACGTCGGCGGGGTTGATGTCGGGCAGCTGCTGGCGGTCGGCGCTGAGCAGCTCCTCCTGCTCCTCCTTGCTCAGGGCGTTGAAGCGCTCCAGCAGGATGCCGCCGTCCTTGGTGAGGATGTACTGCTTGCCGCCCGGCTCGCCCACGATGGAGCCGCTGCGGCTCAGCAGCTGGGTGCACTCCTTGTCGATGTAGGTGCGGTCCCGGTAGATGTAGCCGGTGCGCCGCTCCCCCTCGGGGGTGAAGTAGACGACCTCGCGGATCTGGTTGGGGTCGGCGGGGGTGGTGACGGTGGTGCCGGAAGGGAACTTCACATAGCGGGCCACCTTGTCGTAGTAGACGTTGGCGGCGGCGCCGGCGGCCACGGAGACCATCGCCGTGGCCGCGGCCACGATGACCAGGGTGACGAGCAGGGACTTCCAGCGGACCAGCTTCTGCCGGACGGCGTAGACAAAGGTCACCAGCAGGGCGATGGCCAGCAGCATCATGGAGCTGCGGGAGACGGTGAGGAACAGGGCGATGGTCAGGGCGGCGTACATCCACACGGGGGTCCTGCGGCCGGTGCGCAGCCGGGTCCAGATGGACAGGAAGATCACAAAATCCAGGAACATCCCGTAGGTGTTGGGGTTGTAGAACATGGAGTACACCCGGCTGTAGTTGGAGGTGGCCAGGGTGGCGGCGAAGGACAGGTTGAACAGCACGGTCTTGCTGGTGATCTTCTCCACCAGGCCCAGCAGGAACAGCGGCAGGGACACCAGCTGGAGGGCCCCGGTCATCAGCTCCAGCTCCCGCTTGCCGTAGCCGAAGTTGCGGATGGCGAAGTAGAGGATGTAGTAGATGCCGATGCTGCGGGTCTCGTAAATAAAGAGGGAGACCGACAGGTGATTGACGAACACCGTGCTGACAAAGGCCAGGGCCTCCAGCGCCAGGAACAGGAGGTCCTGGGGCAGGAACCTGAAGCGGAAGCGGATGGTCACGGCGTACCAGATCAGCAGCAGGAGGATGAGCACGTCGGGAATGGCCTTGACGGCGGAGAAGGTGGCGTCCGCCAGGGGGGTGCGGAAGGGGATGAACACGCACAGGAACAAGAGCAGGGCGAAGCCGGCCTTGGGCAGCGCGGAGGGCAGCGGGCGGGCCTGGGCTTTGACAGACTGCGGCATGAGAGGGCTCCTTTCTATCGGACACATCATAGGATAAGACGGAAAAAACGGCAAAAGGTTCCCCATTCCGGGGAGAGTTCTCATCATTATACAATACCTGACAGGGCGATGCAAGAAAAAACGTGGCAGCCGCCGGAAAAAATGACTTTACAAAGGTTTTGCGGTGTGATATGATATATCAGCCTGACTATGGTCAGACTGCGCCCACCGGCTTAGTTCCGGGGTCATTGCCCGCTCCACGCGGGAGCACACCCGCCCGGTACTCAGCGGCAGGGAAACATTTTTTGAAAGGTGGAACTACCCATGATCCGCAAGGACGAAAAGACCTCTGTCATCGAGGCCAACCGCACCCACGAGACCGACACCGGCTCCCCCGAGGTGCAGATCGCGATCCTCACCGCCCGCATCAACGAGCTCACCGAGCACCTGAAGGTGCACATCCACGACAACCACAGCCGCCGCGGCCTGTACAAGATGATCGGTAAGCGCCGCAAGATGCTGGACTACCTGGCCCGCAAGGATATCGAGCGCTACCGCGCCATCATCGCCAAGCTGGGCATCCGTAAGTAAGTCTTTTGGAAAGGGGGGGCGTGTGCCACGCTCCCCCTTTCACCGCTTTGCCCCGACACCGCAAGGAAACCCCGCCGGAGCCTACCACTGAAACTTTAGCGTTTGAACGCGCGCCCGAGCGCCGCTTGGACCCGGGTTCGAGCGTTAAAGGTGATGGCTCTGAGCACTGAGTAAAGGAGTAATCTTATGTCAACCATCATCACCCACAAGCAGTTCACCAACGAAAAGACCTGGGAGATGGACCTGGCCGGCCGCCCCCTGAAGATCCAGGTGGGCAAGGTGGCCGAGCTGGCCTCCGCCTCCGCCATGGTCACCTATGGCGAGACCACCGTCATGGTGGCCGTCACCGTGGCCCCCCGTCCCCGGGACGGCGTGGACTTCTTCCCCCTGTCCGTGGACTTCGAGGAGAAGCTGTACGCCGTGGGCCGCATCCCCGGCTCCTTCATGCGCCGTGAGGGCCAGCCCTCTCTGCCCGCCGTGCTGGCCAGCCGCGTGATCGACCGGTCCATCCGCCCCCTGTTCCCCTATGACTTCCGCAACGATGTGGTGGTCACCTGCACCGTCATGAGCCTGGACCGGGACTGCTCGCCCGAGTTGACCGCCATGATCGGCGTGTCCGCCTGCCTGAGCTATTCCGAGATCCCCTGGGCCGGCCCCATCGGCTGCCTGGAGATGGGCTATGTGGACGGCCAGATCGTCACCAACCCCACCCAGGAGCAGAAGCATGAGTCCCTGCTGGACCTCACCGTGGCCGCCAGCCGCGAGAAGGTCATCATGATCGAGGCGGGCGCCAAGGAGATCCCCGACGACGTGATGTACGACGCCATCGTCCGCGCCCATGAGGAGATCGCCGCCCAGATCGACCTGATCGAGAAGATCACCGCCGAGATCGGCAAGGAGAAGATGACCTACGAGCACGCCGCCTTCGACCAGGAGCTGTTCAACGCCATCTGCGCCGACTTCATGGACGAGGCCAAGGCCGCCATGGATACCGACGACAAGAATGTCCGCGAGACCCGCTGGAACGCCATGATCGAGAAGTGGCACGAGAAGTACCTGGAGGCCCATCCCGATATGGACCAGTTCCTGGAGGAGATCACCTACAAGTTCCAGAAGAAGATCGTCAAGGCCTGGCTGCTGGAGGGCCACCGGGTGGACGGCCGCCAGCGCAACGAGATCCGCCCCCTGGCCGCCGAGGTGGGTGTCCTGCCCCGGGTCCACGGCTCCGGCCTGTTCACCCGCGGCCAGACCCAGGTCCTGTCCGTGTGTACCCTGAATACCCTCTCCGCCAACCAGAAGCTGGACACCATCTGGGAGGAGACCGAGAAGCGGTATATGCACCACTACAACTTCCCCGCCTACTCCACCGGCGAGGCCCGGGCGGCCCGCTCCACCAACCGCCGGGAGAAGGGCCACGGCGCCCTGGCCGAGCGGGCGCTGGAGCCCGTCATCCCCCCCGTGGACAAGTTCCCCTACGCCATCCGTGTGGTCAGCGAGGTGCTCAGCTCCAACGGCTCCACCTCCCAGGGCTCCATCTGCGGCTCCACCCTGGCCCTGATGGACGCCGGCGTGCCCATCAGCGCCCCCGTGGCCGGCATCTCCTGCGGCCTGATCCAGGACGATGACGGCGGCTTCACCACCTTCATCGACATCCAGGGCGTGGAGGACTTCCACGGCGAGATGGACTTCAAGGTGGCCGGCACCAAGGCCGGCATCACCGCCATCCAGATGGACATCAAGAACGACGGCCTGTCCCACGCCATCATCAAGGAGGCGCTGGAGATCACCAAGGACGCCCGCTACGCCATCCTGGACGAGATCATGCTGCCCTGCATCTCCGCCCCCCGGGCTGAGGTCAGCAAGTACGCCCCCAAGATGCTCACCATGAAGATCGACCCCGACAAGATCCGCGAGGTCATCGGCAAGGGCGGCTCCGTCATCCAGAAGATCACCGCCGAGTCCGGCGCCCAGATCGACATCGAGGACGACGGCACCATCCACATCGCCTCCCCCAACACCGAGTCCTGCGACATCGCCAAGAAGATGATCGACACCATCGTCTTTGTGCCCGAGGTGGGCGCCCTGTACTACGGCAAGGTGGTGCGCATCCTGCAGTTCGGCGCCTTTGTGGAGCTGGCCCCCGGCAAGGACGGCATGG
>CAVJBM010000002.1:0-3859 GCA_963647775.1 Anaerovibrio sp. | reverse complement strand
GCGGGCGGCGTCGGGCCCGGCCAGGGCCTCCAGCAGGGTGAGGCCGAACCCGTAGGCGCCGCCGGGGGCCCGGCCGGTGATGAGCCTTCCGTCCCGGACGGCGTGGCGGTCCATGCAGGGGACAAGCCCCGCGGCGGTCAGCGCGCCCTCCATGCCGGGGTAGCACACGGCGCTTTTGCCCGCCGGAAGCAGCCCGGCCTGTGCCAGCATGGCGGGGGCGGCGCAGATGGCCGCCAGCCAGAGCTCGTCGGATTTGGCGGCCTGCTCGGCCAGGGCCATGGCGGCGGGGCTGGCGGCGATGGAGTTCACCCCGCCCATGCCGCCGGGCAGGACCACCGCGTCCCCGGCGGAGAGGGCGACGGACTCCGCCGGGCAGTCGGCCGCCACGGTGATGCCGTGGGCCCCGGCGACGGCGGGCCCGCCGATGCCGGCCAGCCTGACCTCCAGGCCGCCCCGGCGGAGGATATCGGCGGTGACCAGGGCCTCGGCCTCCTCAAAGCCGGCCCCCAGCAGAATATAAACCATAGGTCATTCTCCTTACATTATAATTAAATCAGGGACATGATCTCCGTGTGGATGTCCTCCATGGTGCGCAGGCGGCCCTCGCCGTCCACACAGGGGACCCGGCGCCAGCCGTAGAAATCGGCGGCCTGGGCGGCGGCCTCCCGGCAGGCGGCCAGGTAGGAGTTGTCCACCTCGTGGATGTCGGCGGTGGTGTGGGTGACGCTCTCCCGCCGGCGGAGGTTGGCCACCGCCTGCTCGATGGGCATGTCCAGCCACAGCACCAGGTCGGGGGCGGGCAGGCCCAGCTTGCCGTACTCAAAGTCCGCCAGCCAGCGGAAGAAGGGTTCCCGCTCCTCCGGGGCCATCTTGGACGCCTGATGGACGGCGTTGGAGGTGGTGTACCGGTCCAGCACCATCAGGCCGCCATTCTCATAATACCCGCCCCAGTGCTTTTTGTAACCGGCGTAGCGGTCCACCGCGTAAAAGGACGAGGCGGCGTAGGCGTTCACGTCGGAGGGGTGAGTGCCGAACTGCCCCCCCAGGTACATCCGCACCAGGGCGGAGGACTCCTCCTGATACTGGGGGAACACGCAGGTGCGGAAGCTGCGGCCCGCGGCGGTCAGCCCCTGGCAGGCCAGCTTGAACTGGGTGGACTTGCCGGAGCCGTCCGTCCCCTCGAACACGATGAGTTTGCCTTTCAAAGTGGTCACCTTACTTTCCGGAGATACGCGCGCCCACCGCGGCGCACAAAAAGCCAGGCAGCTTTACGATCCGCTTGAAGCGGGCGGGCTCCTTCACCGTGCGGTAGAGCCACTCCAGCCCCAGCCTCTGCCAGCCCTCGGGGGCGCGCTCCACCCGGCCGGCGAACACGTCCAGCGAGCCGCCCAGGCCCACCAGCAGCTTCGCCCCGGTGGCCGCGCCGTTGGCGGCCGCCCACTTCTCCTGCTTGGGGGAGCCCAGACAGACGAACACCACGTCCGCCCCGGCGGCCCGGATGGCGTCGGTCACGGGGCCGTCCTCCTTGAAATAGCCGTCGTGGGTGCCGCAGACGATGAGACCGGGGTGGGCGGCGGTCAGCTTCTCCGCGGCCTCCTCCGCCACGCCGGGCTTGGCCCCCAGCAGGTAGAGCCTCTGCCCGGTTTGGGCCATGCGGGCCATCAGGGCGGCGGCGAAGTCCACCCCCGGGACACGGCCCTTCAGCGGCCGGCCCAGAATGCGGGAGGCGTACACCACCCCCACGCCGTCGGGCAGGACCAGATCCGCCCCGGCGATGATGGCCGCCAGGTCCCCGTCCTTCCGGGCGGCCTGGACGATCTCGGCGTTGGGGGTGACCACCAGGTGAGGGCCATCCTCCGTCATCAGGGCCATGGCGCGGTCCACCGCCTCCTCCATGGTCACATTGTCAAAGGCGACCCCCAAAATTTCCGTATCCACGGGCGGCACCCCTTTCAGGCACAGATTTTTCTCAGTATACCACAATCCGCCGGGAAAGTAAATATTGGCTGTGGACACCGGGGGTGGGGGAGGGCCTGAAGGCGGCAAAAATCGTGCAAATTGACGGTTGACATCAACGCATTAAAGCGTTATACTGTCCACCATAAACGGACGGAGCATCCGCCCATAAAAATGCCGCCCGCGGGGCGGCGATGGAGGAATGAACCATGAAAACCATGAAAAAGCTGGCCGCGGCCCTGCTGGCCCTGTCCATGCTCTTTGCCCTGGCCGCCTGCTCCGGCGGAGCGGCCAACAGCCCCAGCCCCAGCACCCCCTCGGACAGCGCCGGGCCGGGCAAGACCGTCTACACCGTCGGCATCTGCCAGCTGGCCCCCCACGTGGCCCTGGATGCCGCCACCCAGGGCTTCAAGGACGCCCTGGTGGCGCAGCTAGGGGAGGACGGCGTGAAGTTTAACGAGCAGAACGCCGCCGGCGAGTCCAACACCTGCGGCACCATCGTCAACGGCTTCCTGGCCGAGAAGGTGGACCTGATCATGGCCAACGCCACCAGCGCCCTGCAGGCCGCCGCCTCCGCCACCGGGGACATCCCCGTGCTGGGCACCTCCGTCACCGAGTACGGCGTGGCCCTGAACATCCCCAACTTCACCGGCCTGGTGGGCACCAACGTCTCCGGCACCTCCGACCTGGCCCCCCTGGACCAGCAGGCCCAGATGATCGCCGACTGGTGCCCCGACGCCAAGACCGTGGGCCTGCTCTACTGCTCGGCCGAGCCCAACAGCCAGTACCAGGTGGACACCGTCCAGGGCTACCTGGAGGCCCTGGGCTACACCTGCACCCAGTACCCCTTCTCTGACACCAACGATATGGCCTCCGTCACCCAGAACGCCGCCGACAACTGCGACGTGATCTACGTGCCTACCGACAACACCGTGGCCAACAACACCGGCATCGTGGACAACATCTGCCGGGGCAAGGTCCCCGTGTTCGCCGGGGAGGAGGGCATCTGCTCCGGCTGCGGCGTGGCCACCCTGTCCATCAGCTACTACGACCTGGGCTACGCCACCGGCCTGATGGCGGCCAAAATCCTCACCGGGGAGAGCAAGGTCAGCGAGATGCCCATCGAGTACGCCGCCAACTTCACCCGGAAGTACAACGCCGAGATCTGCGCCGACCTGGGCCTGACCCCGCCCGAGGGCTACGAGGCCATCGGCGGCTGACGCGGGACCTCGGCCCCTGATCGGGCCGAGGTCCCGCGCGGCGGGGACGGGGGATGTCTCCGACGGGCCTATTTCTTTTGCACGAAAGAAATAGGCGAAAGAACGTGTTCAAGGGGCTGCCGCCCCTTGAAAAACCCCGCTGCTGGCCCTGTGGTGCATCTTTCTCCGACCGGCGCTGAGGTAAGATGGATTATCTCTGCGTCGTCCCCGCGTCCGCTTCGTGCGGAGGTGTGTTTCGGTTCGTACCACGTTCGGAAATGCGCCTGGCCGGGTGGTTTCTTTGGCCCGCGGGCCGGGGGACCCGGCCCCTACAGGGATATGCTCGGCCTTGCCGTAGGGCCCGATGCCCCCATCGGGCCCTGTTCCCCGGCGGGGCTCCGGCGGCCGCCCGCACCCCAAATTCTGCGTGACACAAAAATCCCAGTCAAAAGAGCAGAAAAGGCTTCCCTTTTCCGCTCTTTTGCGCTATACTGTTGAAGTGCTCGAACCAAGGCGGCGGGAGCCGCCCGTGAGGAGGAAATCACCGACATGCTTGTTTTCATCAACGCCCTGCCGGGGGCCATATCCCAGGGCCTCATCTGGGGCATTATGGCCATCGGCGTATACATTACTTACCGGATCCTGGACATCGCCGACCTGACGGTGGACGGCTCCTTCTGCACCGGCGGCGCGGTGTTCGCCGT
>CAVJBM010000001.1:0-11381 GCA_963647775.1 Anaerovibrio sp. | reverse complement strand
CCCCGATGTCGATGGCCAGGTAAAACATAACACGATCCCTCCTTACTATCAGGTTCGCTCCGGATCAGACCGTAAAGGTGTGGGTGCCGGCGGTCAACTCCCGCTCCAGCCCGGGCAGGCGGAGCACGGCGGAGACGCCATAGGGCACGGTGACTTCGACCCTGACGCCGCCCTCGCCCCGCTCCCACTTGCAGGCGGCAAGGCCGAAGGGCGTCTCGTGGCTGCACTTGGCCCAGTCCAGGCCGCAGTCCACGGCGGGGGCGTATTCGATGGCGCGCCAGCCGGCGGCGGCGGGCCGCAGGCCGCCGATACGGCGGTACATCCAGTCGCCCACGGCGCCCAGCGCGTAATGGTTGTAGGAGCTGGTGGTCACGGTACCGTCGGGGCGGATGGCGTTCCAGTTCTCCCAGATGGTGGTGGCCCCGCGGGCCACCTGATAGAGCCAGCTGGGGCTGTCCGTGCGGAAGAGCAGCTGCCAGGCCCGGTCCTCGTGGCCGTGGCCGGCCAGCACGTCCAGCAGGTGGGGCATGGAGACAAAGCCGGTGTCCAGGCCGCCGCCGTTGGCCCCGATCAGGGCGTCCAGCCGGTCCGCGGCGCGCCGGGCCAGCTCGCCCTCCGCCGCGCCGGAGTACAGCGCCATGACGTACAGGCCCTGGAGGTCCCCGTCGATGGAGCCGTCCTCATGGATGAACCTGTCCCGGGCGGCGCGCCGGACCTCGGCCAGCAGGGCGCGGCAGGCTTCTATCTTTTCCGCGGGCTCCTCCAGCGCCTCCAGCACCTCCAGCAGGGCGGCGGCGGTGACGGCGTACTGGAAGGCGGCGATGGCGGGGGCGGTGGCGGCGGTGCCGCCCTGGATATCGTCCTGGAAGCTGGGGATGAGCCAGTCGCCGAAGTGGTAGCCGTCGGTCCACAGGCCGCCGTGGGAGGCCCGCGCGATGAAGCCCATCCATTTCTCCATCATGTCCAGATTATCCCGGAGCACCTGCCGGTCGCCGGTGGCCCGGTAGAGAGCCAGGGGGATCAGCACGCAGGCGTCGCTCCAGGCGGCGGAGGTGTTGCCGCCGAAGGTCTTGGTCTGCATCTTCGTCTGCTCGGGGTAGCTGGGGATGACGATGGGGATGCCGCCGTCCTCCGTCTGGGAGGCGCGCATCTGCCCCAGCCAGGCGGACAGGAAGCCGTACAGGTCATAGTTGAAGCAGCCGGTGGGGGCGTACACCTGGATGTCGCCGGTCCAGCCCGCCTTCTCCCGCTGGGGGCAGTCGGTGGGGACGGACACCATATTGCTGCGGGTGCTCCACTCAATGTTGTGCTGAAGCTGGGTCAGGCCCGGGTGGGAGCAGGCGAAGCTGCCCGTTTTCCGCAGGGGCGTGCCCACCGCCCGGACGCGGAGGGCGCGGATCTCCTCCGGGGCGGCCCCGGTGATGCGGATATAGCGGAAGCCGTGATAGGTGAACTCGGGGCAGAAGCGGCTCTCCCCTTCTCCGCAGACCAGGCGGTCCTCCTGGTCCTTGTTGCGGCCCAGGATGTTGCGGAAGAAGTTCCCGCCGGCGTCCAGCGTCTCGCTGTGGTCCAGGACGATCTCCCGGCCGGGAGGGCAGCACACCGTCAGGTCCGCCACGCCGGCCAGGGTCTGGCCGAAGTCGGCCACCAGCTCGCCGTTGGGCGCGGGCCCCAGAGAGACCGGCTCCAGCACGGCCCAGTCCCGCACCGGCTCCATGCACTGGAGCACCAGCTGCGCCCCCGTCCCCTCCGCGGGCCCGCAGGGGGCCCAGGGGGCCGCGGGGCGGGCCAGGTCCCACTTCTCCCCCATCATCAGGTCGGAATAGCAGATGTGGGAGGGGCGGCACTCAAACCGCTCGTCGGTGACGACGGTCTCGGCATGATCGCCGTAGTCCAGCTCCAGCCGGGCCAGGAAGCCCAGGGTGCTGCCGTACTGGCAGCTGTCCCCCGTCAGGCCGATGCGGCCGATCCACCAGCCGTCCCCCAGCAGGACGCGGAGGGTGTTCTCCCCCGCCCGGATGCCGTCCGTCAGGTCGTAGACCTGGTAGTACAGCATGTGCTCGTAGGGCGTGGTCTCGGGGGCCAGGCGGCGGCCGTCCACCCGCTGGCCGTTGAGCCACAGGGCATAGACGCCGTGGGCGCTGGCGCACAGGACGGCCCGCTGCGGCCGCCGCTCCGCCCGGAACACCCGCCGCAGCTCCTGCACCGGGCGCAGGCGGCCGTGGCCGCCGAAGTGGTCGGGCATGGGGGTGAACTGCTCAAAGAACTGGATCTCCCGCTCCTTCACGGCGGGCTCCTGCCGCGGCTCGATCCACTTGGCCTGCCAGGGGGAGCCCATCAGGCCGGTGCGCAGCTCCCGGCTGAGCTCCGCGCTCCCCCAGGGGCCGGACACCTCCGCCGCCAGGCGGTAGACCCGGCAGGGCTCCAGCGGCAGGCCGGACAGGGTGCGGGCGGGCGCCCAGGGCAGCGCCCCGCTCTCCCAGAGAAGGGCGCCGTCCCCGCCGTACAGGCGGAAGCGCACGCTCTCCGCCGGGCCCTCCACCCACAGGGTGATCCGGAGGTCCCCCCGGTCGGTCACGGGGGCCTCGCGCATCCCGTTGATCTGATAGTCTGTGATGATCAGCTTCGGTTCCATTGGCTCTGCCTCCCTGCTTATGCCCCGGCGGCCCGCTCGCCGCTGAGGACCTGCTTTTTATATTCCTGCGGCGAGATACCGTACATCCGGCGGAAGGTGCGGGAAAAATGGTCCACCGAGTCGTAGCCCACCGCGTCGGCGATCTCGCTGATCTTCATGGAGGTGTTCAGCAGATACTCCATGGCGTGATTCATTTTCAGGGTGCGCAGCACCCCGGTAAAGCTCTGGTTCATTTTCTTCCGGATCAGCTTGCTGAGATGGGGCTCGCTGAAATGGAAGGCCTCCGCCAGGCCGGCCAGGGTCACCGTCTGGTAGTTCTGCTGGATGTACCGCAGCACCAGGGTGAAGCTGAAATCCCGCTCGGAATAGCCCTCGTAGTGGCGCAGGGTCACCTCGGAGCTGGCCGCCCGGAGGGACCGGGCCAGGAACAGGTTCAGCAGGCTCACCGCGCAGGTGTTGGCCGTGTCGTCCACCAGGTTGCACTCGTAGGCCAACTCCTGCGCCGCGTAAAAGGGCATGAGGTCGTTGCCGGTGTTCAGCAGGAGGTAGTTGGCCCGGCGGGTCTCGTACAGGCTGCTGCGGAAAAACAGGCTGAGCAGATCGTTTTTCGTCAGCAGGTCGCCGAACAGGGTGTCGAAGGTGGTCTTGCGCACCACGATGGACAGGGCGAGACAGCCCGGCTCCAGGGGCAGGCTGTGGCCGGACTGGGGAGAGACGATGCACAGGTCCCCCTTCTTCAGGGTGGCGGACTCCCCTTCAAATAAGAAAGTACACTGCCCCTTCAGCACGTAGGTGATCTCAAAGAAATTGTGGGAGTGGGGGATGTCCACCATGTAGGGCATGTTCAGAAAGCAGAACACATCCTTGCCGAAGGGGAACAATTCCTTTTCTAAGATCGTGGGGTCCCCCATATAGGTGGCCGCCTGGGGCAGAATGGCGTCCGCGTAGATGCACAGCCCGCGGAGGAAGTGCTCGAACTCCTCCAGGCTCATTCCAGCATGAAAAGTCGGAACGCCCGGAAAAGTTTTCAGCAGCAGGCCGGCGCTCCGCAGCCCGTCCAGCACCGCGGGAAAGGACACGGCGCCGCCTACGTTCTGGCACTTTTCAACAATGAAGTCATACACCATTCCAATGGTTGCGTATCTTTTGTCGGAAGCCACGGCAGACACCTCCTCACTGTACTCCAGCCTAAGTATAGACACGTTCCCCGGCCGCTGTCAAGCAGG
Source organism: Anaerovibrio sp. (assembly GCA_963647775.1). Classification (GTDB taxonomy): domain Bacteria; phylum Bacillota; class Clostridia; order Oscillospirales; family Oscillospiraceae; genus Enterenecus. The sequence continues at coordinate 7,520 of CAVJBM010000001.1, read as the reverse complement.
ACGGCAAAAAAAGTCGGATTTTTGATTCATTTTGCCTATGTACAAGCGGACGTTTTTTTGGTACATTTAGTATGATTGAACTTGACCGCGGCCGTTCGCCAAGGTCAAAGTGACGAAAAAGAGGTGGCGCAGCCATGAATGAAGACAAGCTGATCGTGGAAACCAGGCAGCTGTGCAAAAACTTCGGCCCCACGGTCGCACTGAACCATGTGGACCTGAAGATCTACCGCGGCCAGATCACCGGCCTGATCGGCGAGAACGGCTCCGGCAAATCCACCATTACCTCCATCCTGGCGGGTATGCAGCCCGCCACCAGCGGCGAGATCTATTACAAGGGAGAGCTGCACAAGGTCTCCACCATGGTAGAGGGCGCCGAAAAGGGCATCGGCATGATCGTGCAGGAGCAGGGCTATGTCAGCGGCATCACCATCGCCCAGAACATCTTCCTGGGCGAGGAGGGCAAGTTCCGCAGGGGGGGCGTCATCTCCCGCAGCGCCATGAACAAGGCCGCCCAGAAGGCCCTGGACGACATCGGCTGCTCCGACATCGACGCCAGCTGGTACATCGACCGGCTGAACCTCCAGGACCGCAAGCTGGTGGAGGTGGCCCGGGTGATGGCCGAGGATCCCGAGGTGCTGGTGGTGGACGAGACCACCACCGCCCTGTCCCAGCGGGGCCGCGACATCATCTACGGCATCATGCGCCGGATGCGGGACGAGGACAAGTGCGTGATCTTCATCTCCCACGACCTGGAGGAGCTGATGTCCATCTGCGACCGGATGGTGGTGCTGCGGGACGGCAGCTACATCGCCGCCCTGGACCGCCCCGAGTTCGACGCCGGCCTTATCAAGAAGTACATGGTGGGCCGCGAGATGGGCGAAAAATACTACCGCAGCGACTGGGACGGCGCCCTCAGCGATGAGATCGTGCTGGATGTGAAGGATGTCACCTCCGGCTCCGGCCTGCTGATGAATTTCTCCATGCAGGTACATAAGGGCGAGATTTTGGGCATCGGCGGCCTGTCCCACTGCGGCATGCACGAGCTGGGCAAGGTCATCTTCGGCGAGGAAAAGCTGCTCACCGGCACCGTGACCCATGTGGCCTCCGGCGAGCATATCACCAGCGCCCGCCAGGCCATGCGCCTGGGGCTGGGCTATGTGTCCAAGGACCGGGACCGGGAGGCCCTGGTGCTGGCCGCCTCCGTGCGGGACAACATCGCCTCCGCCGCCCTGGACAAGATCAACCGCGGGCCCTTCATCACCTCCGCCGCGGAGAAGAAGTACGTCAACGCCCAGGTGGAGAGCCTGTCCATCAAGTGCGCGTCCATCAACCAGAACGTGCAGTACCTCTCCGGCGGCAACAAGCAGAAGGTGGTATTCGGCAAGTGGATCGGCCGGGACGGCGACATCCTCATCCTGGACTGCCCCACCCGCGGCGTGGACATCGGCGTCAAGGCCGCCATGTACCAGCTGATCGAGGACATGAAGCGGGCCGGCAAGACCATCATCATGATCTCCGAGGAGCTGGCCGAGCTCATCGGCATGTCCGACCGCCTGCTGATCCTGAAGGACGGCGCTCTGGCCGGTGAATTCTTCCGCAGTCCCGATCTGACCGACAGCCAGATCATCGACTGCATGATCTGAGGGAGGGCACGGACATGAAAAAACACTGGGAATCCATTAAAAACGCCTTCCCCATCGTCGGCTTTGTGCTGGTGGTCGTGATCTTCACCGCGCTGACCAAGGGCGCGCTGCTCAGCGCCGGCACCCTGACCTCCCTGCTGAGCCAGGTGATGCTCACCGCGCTGGTGTCCATCGGCTCCGTGTTCATCTTCGGCTCGGGCTGCTTCGATATGTCCATGGGCGGCACCCTCTGCATGTCCGCCGTGGTGGGCTGCTATGTGGGCATCGCCACCGGCAGCATCTTCCTGATGCTGCTGGCCTGCCTGGGCGTCTCCCTGGTGCTGAACGTGCTGAAGGGCATCTTCGCCGCCTATGTGGACGTCCCCCTGTTCATCGTGACCATCGTGCTGGGCTCCGTGCTGAGCGCCCTGGTCCTGCTGATGATGGGCAGCGAGACCACCATCTATCTGAGCAGCGCCGCCAAGCCCCTCCCCACCCTCAGCGCCACCGGCCTGCTCATCCTGAACGCCGCGGTGCTGGTGGGCTACTACGTGGTCTGCCTGGTGATCTTCAACTACACCCGGCTGGGCCGCGAGGTCAAGCTGCTGGGCGGCAACCCCGTCTCCTTCCGGCAGACCGGCCTGAGCGCCCCCAAGGTCAAGCTGCTGTCCTTCATCATCGGCGCCGTGGGCGTGGCCCTGGCCGCCTTCGTCATGCTGATGCGCACCCGCACCGCCGGCGCCTCCTCCGCGGGCTCCATGGGCACCGACGTCATGGTGGCCCTGGTCCTGGGCGGCATGCCCCTCACCGGCGGCCCCCGCAGCCGCATCAGCGCCGGCCTGGTGGGCTCCGCCACCATCACCGTGCTGAACATGGGCCTGACCATGATGAACCTGTCCACCTCCATCATCCAGATCTGCCGCGCCATCGTGTTCCTGGCCGTGGTCTACGTGGCCAGCATGACCTACCGCACCAGGCTGCTGCCCCGCTGAGCCCCACCCGTGTATGTAAACAGGGCCCGCCCTGTTGCATAGATAGTGCACCAAATATTTTAAGGAGGATAATGAACATGAAGAAACTCATCGCCCTGCTGCTGGCTCTGGGCATGGTCTTCGGGCTGGTCGCATGCAGCTCCGGGAACCCCACTCCCAGCAACTCCGCCGCCCCCAGCCCCAGCGCCAGTGAGCCCGCCGCTCCCACCGGCGAGCCCGGCACCGACGGCCCCGCCACCGACGCCAAGGGCCGCTACCCCGCCGAGACCATCAAGATCGGCTTCGTCAACTATGACACCTCCGCCGAGCAGACCATCGTGCTGGGCAACTACTTCGACTACCTGGCCAACTACCTGAACTTCGAGATCCTGTGGTCCGAGTCCATCTCCTCCGCCGAGGAAGAGCTGGACTTCATCGACGCCTGCGCCGCCGCCGGCTGCAAGGCCGTCATCGGCTACTACAACGTCTCCAACGAGCAGGCCCTGCTGAAGTGCGCCGAGCGCGGCATGTACTACTGGGGCCAGGGCGGCAACCCCGCTTACCAGGACTACCTGGACAATGAGTACTACATCGGCTCCTTCTATGCCGGCGATGCCGACTACGACTACGGCTACGGCTGCATCGAGATGCTGGTGGAGGCCGGCGCCCACAAGATCGCCGGCGTCTCCGGCGGCGCCCGCTTCGGCGTTGACATCTTCATCAAGCGCTGGCAGGGCGCCATGGACGCCATCGAGCACTTCAAGTCCGAGGGCTATGACATTGAGCTGGTGTACGAGGTCCAGGGCTTCCCCGGCACCGACGGCACCTTCGAGGCCGGCCAGTCCGCCGTGCTGGACAACCCCGAGATCGACGGTCTGTTCTCCTCCCTCTCCGCTCTGATGTGGATCAGCCCCATGCAGGAGGCCGGCCGCTTCGGCTATGACGCCGGTGACAAGCGCATCATCGTTGCCGCCGCCGGCGAGACCATGTCTGACGCCGCCATCGGCATGTTCGGCGCGGGCTTCTATGTGGGCACCGCCACCGAGATCATCGACACCTTCGGTCTGGCCATCCCCATGATCATCAACGCCGTTGACGGCCACGCCGCCGACCAGCGGGTGGACGGCAAGGCCATGCTCGTTCCCGTGGGCTGGTGGAAGGTCACCAACGTGGAGGACGCCGGCTACTACGGCTCCGTCCAGGGCGGCGACAACGGCTGGGCCTTCGACAAGGACGACGTCATGTCCCTGCTGTATGCCTACAACCCCGACCTGACCGCCGACGACTTCACCGCTCTGTACACCGCCGTGACCGCCGCCGAGATCCAGGCCCGTCACGCTTCCCACTGATCCGCTTCCCTGATCCTGCCTGAACCTTCGGGCAGCTTCCCACGCCAAACAGGGTAGGGGCGGCCAGCCCGCCCCTACCCTGAAAGAAGAGGTGCATTATGAATACTACGAATCAAGTAAAGCGAGTTTTCAAGAACATTTTCATCACCATTCTGATCCCCGCGGCGGTCTATCTGCTGTTTTTTGTCCTGACCAGACTATTCGGTGGTCCCAATGCACTCAAATTCGGCGTGGGCGCTGACCTCAAGACCATCCTGTATAACACCATTTACTCCGGCTTCATCGCCCTGGCCATGTCCTACAACCTGACCTCCGGGCGGTTCGATTTCGCCGTGGGCTCCACCCTGCTGCTGGCCGTCATCGGCGGCGGCAACTTCGCCCAGAAGGTCCTGCTGGACCGGGTGCCCGACTCCATCGCCCCCGTGGTGCTGCTGCTGTGCATCGTGGTGGTGGGCATGGTGTGCGGCCTGGTCTCCGGCATCGTCTACATTACCCTCAAGCTGCCTCCCATGGTCTCCTCCCTCGGCGTGGCCATGGTGTTCGAGGCCATCGGCTTCTCCATCAACAAGGGCCGCGGCGCCCGCTTCCTCGGCGACTTCGGCCTGCTCATCTGGGCCAAGCCGCTGTACAGCGCGATCCTCATGGCCGTGGTCCTGGTGATTCTGATCTACCTGCTCAACTTTACCAAATTCGGCTACGATTGCCGCTCCCTCCGCACCGGGCAGAAAAATGCCGTGGAGGTGGGCGTCAATGAAAATATCAACTCGGTGGTGTGCTACATCATCGCCGGGGCCATGATGGCCTGCGCCGGCGCCGTGCTGCTGTCCAAGAGCGGCATGGTCTCCCCCGACACCGGGCTGTCCAGCTCCTCCTACATGATGTCCGCCTTCCTGCCCATGTTCATCGGCCAGGCCATGGCCCCCTATTCCGACCGGAACATCGGCACCGTCATCGGCGCCTTCTGCCAGGCCTGCCTGACCTCCGGCCTGGTCTATCTGGGGTGCAGCTCCTCCCTCAAGACGGTCATGGACGGCGTGGTGGTGCTGCTGTTCCTGGTGTACACCTCCAACAGCTACAAGGTCGGCCTCCACAAGATGTGGCGGGACAAGAAGTCCGCCGCCCTGGCCCAGCTGGCCGCCGCCCAGAAGTAAATACCCCGCTGCACTGTTTGCAGGCAACAAGGCCCCCGCAGCCCCTGCTGCGGGGCCTTTTCCCCGAATACGCCCTGCTCCACCGCTTTTTGAAAGGAGAATTTTCATGGAATTCGATCCCGTTCAGGTTTTCGGCACCTACACAAGCTGGAAGGTCAGTGAGGACACCTGGATCATCAGCTTTATGAACGGCACGCAGAATATGTACCTGCTGGAGGGCGGCGAGAAGGCCCTGCTCATCGACACCGGATGGGGCGCGGGCAACCTCCGCGCCTACGTGGAGAAGCTGACCAGCAAGCCCGTGATCGCCGCCAACACCCACGGCCACCTGGATCACTCCGGCGGCAACGGCGAGTGGGAGTCCGTGGTGATGCTCCCCGGCGGCGAGGGCGATATCTACACCTGCCACCGCCTGCCCTTCGACATCTCCAAGCTGCCCCACCCCGATTATGAGCATAAGCTGGTCCGCGACGGCGACGTGATCGAGCTGGGCGGCCGCACCATCGAGCTGCTGGACATCTCCGCCCACTCCAACGGCTCCCTGGCCTTCCTGGACCGGAAGAACGGCTACCTGTTCGTGGGGGACGAGATGGAGAGCGCCCAGGTGCTGATGTACGAGACGGAGGCCATCCCAGGCTATGAGTTCGTGCTGGATAAAAAGCTGCGGGCCCACCACGCCAATATGCTGCGGCTCAAGGGGCTCCGGGGCGCGTGGCGCACCCTCTTCCCCGCCCACAACGGCGCGCCCATCGCCCCCTCCTACCTGGACGACCACATCGCCCTGACGGAGCACATCTACGCCGGCGACGCCGTGGTGGAGGACAAGCTGAACCACATCTACGCCGAGCAGAGCGACCCCGAGGGCAAGCTGTGCCGCGTCCGCTGGGGAAAGGCTTCCTTCTTTGTGAACAAGGCGGATCTGATGGAGCTGTACGGCTCTCACGCGCTGTAACGGAATTTTAAGGGGGAACTTATCATGGATAACCGCAATTATTATATCGACCTTCAGCTGGAGCGGCTGGACCCCGAGAAGCGGGAGCAGCTGCGCCGCCAGGTCGGCTCCATCGACTATACGCTGTTCGACGCCCTGGCCCACAAGGACGGCGAGACCGCCCGGGGGGTCATCTCCCCCATCGGGGCGGTGGAGGTCAGCGACATCCAGGCCCGCGGGGCGGAGTTCCGCGCCATCGGGCTGGAGGCCATCCGGGCCGGCAAGGTGGGCGCGGTGCTGCTGGCCGGCGGCCAGGGCACCCGGCTGGGGGCCAGCGGCCCCAAGGGCGCCTACAATGTGGGCCTGACCCACGACCTGTATATCTTCCAGTGCCTCATCCGCAACCTGCTGGACGTCACCGGCGAGGCCGGGGTCTATGTGCCCCTGTACGTCATGACCAGCACCGTCAACCACGACCAGACCGTGGCCTTCTTCCGGGAGCACGGCTATTTCGGCTACCCGGAGGACTATGTGAAGTTCTTCCTGCAGGACATGGTCCCCGCCGTGGACTTTGAGGGCCGCATCCTCATGAAGAACGAGAGCGAACTGGTCCTCTCCCCCAACGGCAACGGCGGATGGTTCTCCTCCATGGCCAAGGCCGAGATGCTGGAGGATGTCCGCGCCCGGGGCGTGGAGTGGCTCAACGTGTTCGCCGTGGACAACGTGCTGCAGCGGATCGCCGACCCCGTGTTCGTGGGGGCCACCATCGCCGCCGGCTGCGACAGCGGCGCCAAGGTGGTACACAAGCACGAGCCCGGTGAGAAGGTGGGCGTGCTGTGCCGCGAGGACGGCAAGCCCTCCATCGTCGAGTACTATGAGCTGTCCGAGGAGATGGCCAACCTCCGCAAGGACAACGGCGACCTGGTCTACGGCTTCGGCGTGATCCTCAACTACCTCTTCTCCGAAAAAAAGCTGGAGCAGATCATGAACGACGCCATGCCCGTCCACGTGGTGGCGAAGAAGATCCCCTACATGGACGAGAACGGCACTGCCCACGCCCCCACCGAGCCCAACGGCTACAAGTTCGAGACGCTGGTGCTGGACATGGTCCACATGATGGACGACTGCCTGGCCTTCGAGGTGGTGCGGGAGAAGGAGTTTGCCCCCATCAAGAACCTTCACGGGGCGGATTCCGTGGACTCTGCCCGCGAGCTGCTGGCGCGCAGCGGCGTGACGCTGTGACGGGTGCGCAGCCATGAGAGCGCAGCTGTTTGATCAAAACTGGAAATTCTGGGTGGATAAGGACGCCTTCGCGCTGGTCTGGTCGGTGCCGGACTTCGCCAGGGACGTCACCCTCCCCCACGACGCCATGCTGGAGGAAACGCCCTACGCCGATTCCCCCAACCAGGGCAAGGGCGCCTTCCGGGACGGCGGCGCCTACACCTATGTGACCTGGATCACCCCCTCCGAGGAGGACCGGCACAGGACCCTCATGC